>DASYEA010000515.1:0-2070 GCA_036499265.1 Schlesneria sp.
ACCTTCAAGACCCAGCTGACGATACAATGCCTCCGCGGACATGCTGAAACCCCCTTTGGAATGCGTGCTGCTAACACAACTCCATTGGGAACCAGCCTGTCCGCTTTTTCAATTCATCCCCCCAAATAGTCGGATGAACCAGAATTTCAGCGTCTTCAGCAAAGCTTTGCTATTAATCGATTCAGTCGAGATGGTGATCAGAGTTGGCCCTGATTCGGTCAGAAGTGCCAAAGGCTGCAGGGTGAATCGAGCGCGATCAAAGTGCAACAATCCATAGAGCGGTGGGCGAGTTTTCGCCTTCACTAAGTCATCGAGTTGCTTTCGCAAGGCGGCGCCGTCAACACCCGATGGTGCCACGGCGTCGAATTGCAGTTGAGAACTGAAGAGGGGATAGACCACTTGGCCATCGCGCTCCCCTTCCGGCGGTGCCTGAATAGTCCAATCTGATAGAACCACCTCATCCTGAAGCTCGATTTCCAGATCCAGCGGGCCGGGCTCGTGTGACCGCAGTCGTGCCACGAGGGACTCCGGTGACCAGGTTGCGAATCGCGACCAGTCACCGAAGGCGTCTCCTGCCGTCACAGTGCTGGTGTCCGTCAGCGTGACTCGTCCGCAACCGTGACCATCGTCTGCGATCATCGCGTTCGTCATCGTCAGGACTTTGGGGTCCAGAAATATGGATGTTTTGAACTTCTGCTTTTGAGGCAACTGCAGAAAGCCCTCGGGTGGAATTTCGTTGTCAGCCTTCAGTGGGAAGATGCAGGACCAGACCAGCCGAGAGGGATTCGCACCCGAGATTTCCCGCAACCGAAACTCAAAGGCACAGAACGAACCCTTGGCGACTTTCTTTCCGACACCCAGCGTCACGACCTCCAGGCGGTCCACGGGACGAGTTGGTTGCGTCCACAGTAAACGGGCGAGAGCGGCATCGTCATTGTTTTGAATCGCCGCCATCAGTCCTTGCCCCAGCATCCAGGCTCGGTTTAAGAAGAAGGACAATCGCTTGGCAGAAAATTCGTTTTGCTGAGTGACGTAGCGACCAATCTCTTCGTTCGCGCCGCGTAAGGTCGACGCCAACCGCAACAACCGCAAGCGCGAGGCTTCTCGAAATGTGACATCGAGCGTTTGTCGCGTCGATTCGCTGGCGGCCGTCAGTCCGGTCAGCAGCATCTCTTCGATTGCTCGCGACAAATCAGTCAGTTGACGTTTTAGCAATGTTCGGTCGGCGGTGGCGAGGTTCATTCGGCACCTTCCTCCACCCGATCGTCTGTCGTTTGAGATCTCATGGCAATCATGGAATCGAGTTTCAGCGCGGCTACTTTCAAAGTGAGGACTCGTTCGAAGACTCGCAGCGACGCCTGAGTCCTCAACAAATCCACCGCCGCATCACGATGATCCGATTCGATGGCAGAGATCAGTTTGGTGAGTCGCCCGGCCAGGTGAGTCGCGCCAATGCGATCGAGTTCGGTGTGGATGCCTCGCAGGGGGCGCAGATGTTCAGAACCGCAGATCCGCAGTCCTCGGACGAGAAGATCCTGAAGTTCGGAATTTAGCCGGTCCAGCGTCCCAACGACTTCCTCGATTTCGGACATCGACCAATCCCTTGACGGCGGAGTGGATTTGCAACGAGTTCAGATCGATTGATGAACTTTGATTTGTTTTGCGGTGGATCACCGGAAGTTCTGACCAGGAAAAAGGATATTACAGGGAAGCTACGACGAAAACGTTCTGTTTTCAATCGAGTGCGGCGGTTCGCATATGCCGGGCGGCGGCCGACCGAGTCGCAGAATTTCGCTTGGCTTATTAGTCTCCGTTGCTCCTTTCCTTGTTGTTGTAACTTGCGTTGGCTGCATAAGTTGGCGTTTGAGTGTGGAGGGCCGCTGCTTGAACACCCGTGCTGGCAGGAGTACACTTTCGGGAGACAAATTCCGGCCTGTTGATGCAGGACGGAACAAATCGTGGTGGTGCCGGTCGGCTCGATCCTGTTGCACCTCGATCTTCCTCGGATGCCGTAATGACGCAGATAATTGAGATCCGCAGCGCTGATGACCCGCGCGATGTGATCCATCG
>DASYEA010000516.1:0-3476 GCA_036499265.1 Schlesneria sp.
ACCTTCAAGACCCAGCTGACGATACAATGCCTCCGCGGACATGCTGAAACCCCCTTTGGAATGCGTGCTGCTAACACAACTCCATTGGGAACCAGCCTGTCCGCTTTTTCAATTCATCCCCCCAAATAGTCGGATGAACCAAAAAAACTCTTACTCACATCGAGATATCAACACTCATCCTGAACTGGAGAACCCCATGGCTGCCCCAAAGCTGCGTCGACCGGTAAAACTGTCCGAGATGTTTCCGGACGCCCGACCCATGGCCGCGATGAACAAGCTCAAAGACAGCGGCCTCTGCCAATGGACGAGCACCACCCCCGGCCCCCAAGGAGGCCGCCCCACCCACAGAATGGAGGTGATCAAACAGAGGAAAGTGACGAGCGACGAGAAAAAAGGAACAGCCTCCAGCAAACAACCAGCCGAACCCAGCACCCAATCAACAGTCAGTCGATCCCCAGCCGAGGTTGTGTCGAACACAGAAGAACGAATCGTCACAACCGGAAGGCCTCATTCCGTCTAAATGACCGTGCGCAATTCTGCTCGTTTTGGATTTCAGGTTGGGTGACACTGGTAGCCGCTTTGGGCCACCAGTGTCTTCGCGTTGCTGCGATGGCTTTGATCGGGTAGTGAGCGTATGCAATATTCAGCGTCACCACGGTTTGTTTACTCTGCGATACATCGACAAGACACTGGCAACGCAAAGCCATCGCCAGTGGCACCAGAAATGTTTGTTCGCAAGCAGAATCGCGCACACTCATTTAGCGGATCGCCTTCACGCAGCCAAGGTTCCGTCGGTTGTGTCATGCACTCTCAGCGAGAACTCTTTCTGTCTTCCAATTTTCAATTTGCAATTTGCATTTCGCAATTTGCAATGCCCTCTTCCTACGTAACCAAGGTTCCGTCAGATTGCGTCATGCACTGCCTGCGTCTCAACCTTTTCCGAATCCGTGTTTCATCCGTGTTAATCCGTGGCTAAGAACTTCTTCATATCCTCTCCGCGGCGCTCAGTCTCCGTGACTATCCATTGCCAGTTGCATCCGCAACAGATTACCTCGTCGATAAACGAGGGCTCCCGCTTGCGTATCGAACGGCGTGGCATCCCTCGCATCAAGAACCCAGAGTCCGAGCAAATGATTCCAATATCCGTAGCCCGAGAAACTCGCCTGCAACTCGTGCACTCCATAGGCAAGTAGAAACCGTCTCTTAAAGACGATCGCCTCGATTTCAGTACCGTCGTGAGTAATGCTTGACATAAAAGGCTCCTCCCACCGAATTGAACGCTCGGCTCGTAGTCCTGTCTCTTTGAGGAGCAATATCGATGCCGCTTAACTGACGTGGTTGACCGCAACTCTCACATCGTTCTTCAACGCGACTATCCGGTCTCGCACGATCGTATCAATTGAGCCGACCATTCGGCCGGTCGAGAATCACACAACTGGAGCAAAATCGTGAGCCTCTGCATTCCCCAATCCACATCCCGTTCGTCGGGGCGATGGACTTGAAGACTTGGAACTGATGCTTCAGCATGTCACTTCGACTCGATCTCACCCAGACCCCGATCCGCTATCTCTCAAGGCCGTTATGGAACTTGCTCATCCGAAACTCGAATCCCGCAAGATGAACCGATACGTTCTGCTGGCACTGATCGCCATACCATTGATCTCCATCGGTGGCGTCTGGACTTGGCTCGCGTTACAGGACCAAAATGACCATCGAGTTGCCAAGGACATCATGGCTGCGAAGGGGACCGCCGACTTTCGTTACCTCGGTCCGAAATGGATCGGCGAGAACGTCCGGCCCTATCTTCCCGGTATGGTCCGCGTCAGCAACGTGCACCTCATCGAATCCGACATTCCCGATGATCTCCTGACGAAGGTTGGAACGTTGCGACAGGTCGACAGACTGGATCTGGGTGGCACATCCATCACAGATGAGGGGTTCAAGAAGTTGCAGTCTCTGCGCAACATAAAACGACTGATCATCCATTCCACGAACATCACCGACGCTGGCCTCGTTCAACTCCAAGGGATGCACCTCACGGAACTCGACGCGGCCGATACCCAAATCACGGATGCCGGATTGGACTCCTTGAAGGATCAATCAAAACTCACGTTGCTAAGTCTCACCAAGACGAAGACGACCCCAGAAGGCCGTGCGAAGCTGCGCAAAGCACTGCCAGAGTGCGAGATTTCGCCAGACCCGTAGGTCAAGCCTGCTTCGGCTTGGAACTATTACTCGATATGCCATCCAATCGCGCGAAAGATCTGATTCTGATCGCGATGAAATTCCACGAAAATGACCGGATCAAACAGGTTCGGACTTCCATAGAAGCAGGTCATTGTCAAACCCGGATCGCCGAACGACACTTCACGTAACTCGTGCTGCCTAAGGCCCGCGACGACCTCAGCTCGGGACATCCCGCGACAAAGATAGAGCGACGCGACGCGGTCAAGATACTTCACTTTATCAGCATGAGGACGAGTCTGATCAGGTGCTCGCGGCGGCTGCCCAATCGTCAACGTGGCAGTAGCCAGAGTGATCCCCAACACAACCAACACGCTGGTGCCTCTCGCAGACGGCATTGCGATTGTTTCCTGGATTTTCAGAGGAGTCATCAGCCCGGTAGGAAAGTTCGTTCAGTATAACGCAAGCGAATCGGAATGATCGACTTCTGGGAGGGCGGGCTCCTGCCGACCCGTTGAGTCTCGAACCTTTCGATCAACAATCGGAAAACTGGGGAAATTATTTTCATGCTATTTCTGATCGCAATCGTGGTAGCCGGTTTCACCGTCTATTTGGTTAAGGCTCATCAGGATCTCGCGCACCTGTGCGATTGGATCGTGGTCTTCCTCGTAAGTTGGATTCCAGTCGAAATCGCTGCCGCAGTCTATTTGCGAACGAACAACAACCTTTCTCTCGTCGGTCCCAAAGCTGCCAATGATGCGTGAAGTCTTCCCAAGTTGGCGACGAATAACCGGATGCGTGACGCTGCTGCTGGCGTGTGCGTTCATGGGGATGTGGATGCGGAGTCGAGTTGCTGTCGACAGGTATTCGATCTGGTATAGCGAAAATCGCTTTTTTGCGTTCGAATCTCGCTGGGGTGAAATCGGATGGCAAGATTTTAACGCAGCGATAGCCCCGGAAGCTGGCTGGACTTCTTACAACAGCCTTCCTGGACTATCACGCGATCACGGCGGCCTGGCATTCAACATGATCCCTTATTGGTCTGTTGTGTGTCCGTTGGCAATGCTCTCCGTCTACCTGTTGCTCTGGAAACCACGAGAGCGAGGCGATAAGTGATGGTCAAGCGATTGGGACTGTTTTGGTTCCTGGCCGCGATTTTGTGGGCTCTCGGCGGGTTGGTCGTTGCGGTGTCTGGACGACCGGCGGCGGCGGGCACGTACATCTGCGTCAGCATGCTGATGTTGCTCGTCGGGGAACGGTTGCGGCGAAGTCCTTGATCGGGTTGCCTATTA
>DASYEA010000517.1:0-3747 GCA_036499265.1 Schlesneria sp.
CGGCCCAAGGTTGGTTTGGCCGGTTTCATACGGGGTTCGAACACCGCTTTGAACAATTTCGACTCGGTTATGTCTCGATACTGAAATGGAATCTGTCGCATCGACTCCACGTGTTCACCACATTTGGCCTGGTCGTGTTGACGGGGTTCATCGTGCTTCCGTTTGTTGGACGAGACTTCTTCCCGACGGTTGATACCGGACAGTTTCGGCTGCATGTGCGGGCCCCTGCTGGAACACGCGTCGAGCAGACCGAACATTACTTCAACGAAGTGGACAATGCGATTCGCGAGATCATCCCGGCGAATGAAGTGGAATTGGTTCTGGATCATATCGGGTTGCCAAACCGCACCTACGCCATGGCGTTCGGTGACAGTGCCACGTCGGGGGGAGCCGACGGCGAAATCCTGGTTGCCTTGTCGCATCATCGGTCGCATTCGACTCCGGAATATGTCGCAAAGCTTCGGGTCGAATTGCCCAAGCGGTTCCCCGAATTGACGTTCTTCTTTCAACCCGCCGACATCGTCAGTCAGATCTTGAACTTCGGTCTACCTGCTCCGATTGATATCCAGATCGCCGGTTTGAATCGACAACAGAACTTCGAAATGGCTACCGAGATCGCCGAACGCATTCGCAGTATCAAAGGCGTGCAGGACGTGCATCTGCATCAGGTGATGAATGTGCCGACGTTGCACATCGATGTTGATCAGACACGGGCTCGTGAGCTTGGGCTGACGCAGCAGGAGATTTCGAATAGCGTGCTGGTGTCGTTGTCAGGCAGCGGTCAGGTGCTGCCGAATTTCTGGGTCGATCCTGCCAAAGGCATTTCGTATCTCGTAGAGACTAAAACGCCGACGTACAAGCTCGATAACATCGACTCGATCAGCGCGATGCCTTTGACATCGACACGCAACAGCGGAATCCAGTTGTTGTCGAACGTTGCCAAGGTGGAACGAGGCGTCACTCCTGAAGTGGCCAATCACACCAACGTGCAACCGACGTTTGACGTGTATGCCAACGTGCAAGGTCGAGACCTTGGAGGCGTGGCCGCCGACATCAATCGCGTGTTAGAGGGTTATCGAGCCAAGCTGGCTCCGGGTAATACGATCGCGATGCGAGGCCAGGTCGATAGCATGGAATCGGCGTTCTTCCGGTTGGGCCTGGGTCTGGTTTTTGCGGCCGTGCTGGTCTATTTGCTGATGGTGGTGAACTTCCAAAACTGGCTGGACCCATTCATCATCATCACGGCGTTGCCAGGAGCATTTGTCGGGATCGTGTGGTCGCTGTACTTGTGGCACACGACCTTCAGCGTCCCCGCCTTGATGGGAGCGATCATGTCAATCGGTGTCGCCACTGCGAACAGCATTTTGCTGGTGACATTTGCCAATGAACAACAGGCCGAAGGCAAGACCGCGATGGAATCGGCACTGGAGGCTGGGCGAACACGCATGCGTCCCGTGCTGATGACTGCCGCCGCCATGATCATCGGCATGCTGCCGATGTCATTGGGCCTAGGTGAAGGGGGCGAACAGAACGCCCCCCTTGGTCGAGCGGTGATCGGTGGATTGTTGGTCGCTACTGTGACGACTTTGTTGTTCGTGCCGGTGGTCTATAGCTTGTTGCGTCATGAGACAAAGAGCGTGGATCCTGAGTTGATTCCAGTCTCCGTTGAAGTGTGAGGCCTACCTGTGGCGCTAATCATAAGAATGTTGGTATCGCAAGCTCTGCCACTGGATGTCGGTCTTTGATCATCCAGTGGCGATACCAGTTCACGATCACATTCAGTTACTCGAGGTACTCAAGCGAGTCGCTTCTTCTTGATCTCTGGTGGCGTCGAGCGACTGCACTTCAAGCAATTGTCTGCCTGCCGCTACTTCCCCAGTTCTGAGACCAGCGAGTCGGCTTGATAGATCTTCTTGAGGGCTTCCATGATTGATGCCGAGTGGACCGAGACGGCTCGGTTCTGCGTTTCGTCGAAGACGAAGTCGCCGACGAGGGATTGAATGTTGCCATCGAAGATGATGCCGACGAATTCACCCGCGCGATTGATCACCGGGCTGCCCGAGTTGCCGCCGATGATGTCGCAGGTGGAAACGAAGTCGAATGGCGTCTTCGGGTCGATCTCTTTCCTTCGTTCGTGCCAGCTTTTTGGCAATGCCCATGGGAACGTGTTCCCGTGTTTCGCAGCGTGATCGAAGGCCGCTCCCATCGTCGTCCACGGAGGAATCGCCTGACCATTCTCCGTATAGCCCTTCACCGTTCCAAATGACAGTCGCAGTGTAAATGTCGCATCGGGATACCGGCTGGGGCCTTCAATTTCGAATAGTGCCTGCGCGATCTGGGCGTAAGCTTGCCGTTCGACCTCGACGATTTGCTCTTCGGCCTTCTTGCGCACCGCTCGTGATTCGGGGTCGACGAGTTTTGCCAACAGGATGAGTGGGTCCTGAGACTGCTTGATGGCGGCCAGGCCGCCTTCGGCTACCTTCTTACGTTCGGCAACATCCTTTAGCTTTGTTCCATTTAGCAACTCGGCGGCACGATCAGCAGGCCCCTTCCCAGCCAGCACTTTCACTACCAGAGGATGGTCTCCGCCAAACTTCTCGGCTAGGAAACTGAGGCCGTCAGTCAGTCTCGCCAGTTCCAGATCGTCGTAGATGGGGGCCGTCGAATAGAGTTTTAACTCGAGTGAAGACCGTCCGGAATCGCTGTATTCAGATAGCCGGTCGGTGTTGGGCTTCTCATTCTCTTCGGCAAGCCGCACCAGTGTCCGTGCGATCGGAAACAGCGATCCGCCGAAGGCGCGGCCGCTACCCAGCAAGGTGTACTCGGTCTGGATCTCACGCTGAATTTTCGTCGTTTGCTCGATCTTGTCCCAGGCACCCCCGTAGGCTGCATTCCATTTCGGGTGGGCATCGACCTTGGCACGGAGGGCTGTTTCACTGGCCTGCTTCTTCGCCATGATTGGCGGATCCTGCAATCCGGCAAGTTGTCCCAGTAGAGCCTTGCGACTATTCTGAACTCCGAACAAATCTTCTTTCCCGCGACGTGCTTCTTCCTCGCCGTTCTGGCAGTACTGTTGCAGCATGATCTCGAACCGTCGCAGTGTGTCCAACACAAACGGGACTCGGACATCGCGATTGTGCTTCAGGGCCGCCATTGTGTTCAGTCGGTCGGTACGACCGGGGTGGCCAGAGACGAAGACCAGTTCTCCATCGCCCGCTCCCGCTTTGCTCCACTTCAAGAAATGGTCGATCTTGGCCGGCTTGTCGTTCTCGTAGGCTCGAAAGAAACAAACGTCCAGGTCGTAGCGCGGATACTCGAAGTTGTCGGGATCGCCACCGAAGAAAGCGATATCGAATTCGGGGGCCCAGACAAGGCGGATGTCGGTGTATTTTTTATAGCGATAGAGGTGGTATTGGCCCCCCTGGTAGAGAGTGACCACGTCGCTGCGCAATCCTGTCTTGGCCAGTGATTCTTTCTCGATCGTTGAAATGACGGCTCGGCGGGCGGCAAACGACTGCGCGGCAGACATCTCGGACTTTACTGCAGCGTTCACGGTTGCGGTCACGTCTTCGATCGATTGCAGGACGTTCAGTTCCAGATCAGGTGCCTTGGGCTCGTCTGCGGTCGTTTTCGCCCAGAACCCTTCCTTGTAGTAGTCGTGCTCAGCGGAGCTCACCTTGTGCAGGGTGTCGGCCCCGACATGGTGATTGGTCAGGACAAGTCCAGTCGACGAGACGAATGATCCCG
>DASYEA010000518.1:0-11326 GCA_036499265.1 Schlesneria sp.
TCTGTTGTCTGATTCAAAAAAGATCATCGGTGCTCGGTTTAGTAGCTGCGTATTTCGTATTCATTCGGCGTGCCGAATTTCCGTAGGGTCTTAAATCGAGAGCGTCTTACGATGACACTAGGTTGGCCAGTCGTTTCAAGATTTCAACTGCAATGCCTGTTCAGCGGATGATCGGACCCTGTAGTGGTGGCTCGCCTAGCTGGCCTGCCGTCTGCGAAGTTCTCGAAATCGCTAACTAAGGCCGCACTGGATGTTGCGGTAAGAAGTTCGGCTGATTGAGCCCTCTTGTCAGGCTGTAGGGGTTCGGATACTATCGCAAAGTGTGATGGAATGGATTATTTCGCCGGAACAGCTCCCCTGACACGGATTCCCGTCATGAAATTATCTCCCCTGCCGCGCGCCATCGGTGGCTTGGCAATTGGTCTGACGGTTTTGATCGCCACGACGATCTTCGCTCAGCAACTCTCCTCAAACGCTCCTGCTGATCAAGAGACCGCGAAGCTCGTGGCCAACATGATTAGCAAGTACCACATCAGCCAGAAGCCGCTCGATGATCGGATTTCGGCCATGCTGCTAAATCGATTCGTGAAAGAGTTGGATCCGCAAAAGCTGTACTTTTTGAAGTCGGATATCGACGGATTGGCCAAGTATAAGGATCACCTGGACGAACTCTTGAAAATTGGCAAGGTTGACTTCGCTTACGAAGTATTCGCCCTTTACCTCAAGCGACTCGACGAGCGCCTGGTCGTTGCCCATCAACTGATCGATGCACCTCATGATTTCACAATTGATGAAGAGATGGATATCGACGGGGATAAAATCCCTTGGGCGACCGACGTGAAGGAAATCAACGAGCGATGGCGCAAACGCATCAAGTACGACCTGTTGGCACTGAAATTCGACAAGACCAATGGTGAAGACGGTCGCAAACGACTTCACAAGCGATACGACACCTTGAAGCACTACGCTCACGACACCGAAGACAACGAAGTTCTGGAGATGTTCTTGTCGTCTCTGGCTCACTGCTTCGATCCACACTCCAGCTATATGTCTCCCCAGACGGTGGAAGACTTCCAGATTCAGATGAAACTGAGTTTGGACGGGATCGGCGCGGCATTGCGATCTGAAGACGGCATGACAACTGTGGCCCAGATCGTTGCCGGTGGTGCTGCGGAAAAAGATGGTCGACTAAAGGTCGGTGACAAGATTGTCGCTGTTGGTCAGGAATCCGGCGAGTGGCAAGATGTCATTGAAATGAAGCTGAACCGTGTCGTGCGATTGATTCGCGGTGAACGAGGCACAAAGGTGCGGCTGCGTGTCATTAAAGAAGCAGGCGAAACGGCCGAGTATGTGTTGACGCGCCAGATGATCGAACTGAAGGCTTCCGAAGTCAAAGGTGAGATCATCCAGGCGAGTGATCGCGTTCCTGACCTCAAGGGTCGCATCGGTGTGATCAATATTCCATCATTCTATCGCGATTTTGGCGGAGCCCAGGAAGGTAAGGAAGATTTCAAGAGCACGGCTCGCGATGTTTCCAAGGTTCTGAAAGAGTTCCGCGACAAGGGTGGCGTTGATGCGATCATTGTCGATCTGCGGATGAATGGTGGCGGTGCTCTCAGCGAAGCGATCGAAGTGTCGGGTTTGTTCATCGATCGCGGCCCTGTCGTACAGGTGAAAGAACAGAATGGCCGGATCAAGAGCCATGACGACGAAGAGCAGGGGATCGAGTATTCCGGTCCGCTGGTCGTCCTGTGCAATCGCCTGTCCGCGTCGGCGTCCGAAATCTTCGCTGCGGCGGTCAAGGATTATGGACGTGGAATCGTTGTGGGCGACACAACCACTCACGGTAAAGGAACAGTCCAGAACGTCATGCCTGTCAGTGCTCAAATGTTTCGCGTCTTGCCAGGAGCAAAAGATCGCGGTGCATTGAAGCTGACGATTAATCAGTTCTACCGAGTGAATGGTGATAGCACTCAAAATCGTGGCGTTCAGTCTGACGTCGTCATTCCTTCGCTGATCGATCACATGGATCTGGGCGAATCGTTCCTCGACAACGCTCTGGCTTTCGACCATATCCCGGCGGCTCGCCATGCGGAATACGACATGTCAACCCCGCCGATCGTGGCAGCCCTCAAGGATGCCAGTGCAAAGCGAATCATCGCCGATGTGAAGTTCCAGCAACGAGCCAAGGATATTGAGCGATATCTGGCTCGAAAGAATCGCAAAGTCGTGTCGCTGAATGAAGAAACTCTGCGACGAGAACGCGACGAAGACAAAGCGGCGCGCGATGTCGAAAAGGAAGAAGAAGAACGAGAGACGAAGGCAGATAAGTTGCCCGTGTTCGCGAAAACCGAATACGATGACGAAGTGCTGCACATCGCCGTTGACTACGCTTCGCTGCTGAAGGCTGCAAAAACAGCCGCCCGATAGTCGCGGAACAGTGTTTTTTGATGATCTCCAGGCCTGCGAAGGTGTACTTCGCAGGCCTGTTTGTTTTTCGTCACACTCGGCGAGCTTCATTGTCGCTGTTATGATCCTGTCATGCCAATTATCGAAGTCAGCAACCTCGCCAAGCACTACCGAGTCTATCAAAAACGCGCCGGATGGATGTCGTCGCTGTCGGGCCTGTTCCATCGCGAATACAAACAGGTTCGTGCAGTCCGGGATGTCAGCTTTCAGATCGAGCGCGGCGAGATGGTCGCGTTTCTGGGGCCGAACGGCGCTGGAAAAACCACGACACTGAAACTGTTGTCCGGGCTGATTCATCCGACCTCTGGTACCGCGACTGTGCTTGGGTATGTTCCCTGGCATCGCGAAAACGCTTATCGAAAACGTTTCTCGCTGGTGATGGGACAGAAGAACCAGTTGTGGTGGGACTTGCCCGCCCAAGAGTCCTTCATCCTGCACCGTGAGATCTACGCAATCGAGCCCGTTCAATTTCAACGGCGACTCGACGAGCTGACGGATCTGCTGGAGGTTCGCAAACTTGTTGGGCAACCGGTCCGCGAACTGTCGCTCGGCGAGCGAATGCGGATGGAATTGATCGCCGCACTCTTGCACTCGCCTGAAGTGCTGTTGCTGGACGAACCGACGATCGGCCTGGATGTCGTTTCGCAACGCAAAGTCCAAGGCTTCCTGAGGCACTATCAAGTCGAGCAGCAAATGACCGTGCTGCTGACCAGTCACTACATGAAAGATGTGGAGGCGCTTTGTCGGCGAGCAATCATCATCAATGAAGGTGAGATCAAACATGATGGCCCGCTGGCTGAGATCATCGATCGATTCAGCAGCGTCAAGCAAATACAATTGCAATTTGCCGGATCCGAAGTGCCCGACGACATCGAACGCTACGGTCGCGTGGTCGAGCGAGTGCCTCCACGGGTGAAGCTGGAGGTCCCGCGACACGAAATTCCGCGCGTGCTGGCTGCATTGCTGGATCGCTACACCATTGATGATGTTGGGGTTCAGGAACGGCCGCTGGAAGAGGTGATCGCCGAATTGTTTGCTCGAAAGCCGGATGCGCGAGAGGGAGAGAATGCATAGCATGCCCCCTTCCCTGCGTGTCAAATGGTGCATCTTTCGAACTTCGATCGCCGAGCGACTGGCGTACCGTGCTGACTTTGCATTCGCGACTCTGGTCCGCTTCCTGCCAATTGTCACCCAGGTGTTCCTCTGGGGGGCGATTTATCAGGCGAGTGGTCCACGCGATGGCCGCGTGATCAACTCATACACCTATGGCGATATGGTGGCGTACTCGCTGCTGGTAATGGTCGGGCGAGCTTTCTCGTCCATGCCGGGACTGACAACGGGGATTGCACGTGATATTCGCGACGGCACCATCAAGAAATTTCTGACGCAACCGGTCGACATGCTGGACTATCTGTTCTGGCACCGCGTCGCCCACAAGCTCGTCTACTATGTCATCGCATTTGTTCCTTTCGCCTTCGTGTTCTGGCTATGCGGCGATTATTTTCGCGGCTTCCCCAGTGCAGGAACTTTGTTTGCTTTCGGCATTTCGCTGGTACTCGCGTTCCTGATTGGCTTCTTGATCGAAAGCCTGATGGGACTTGTTGCGTTCTGGTTTCTGGAAGTGAGTTCGCTGGTCTTCGTTTACATGCTGATCAGCTATTTTCTATCCGGCCACATGTTGCCGCTGGACTGGTTGCCCGCGTCACTCGGTTATTGGATTCAATTGCTGCCGTTCAAGTATCTCGCATTCACTCCTGCAGCGGTCTTACTCGAAAAATACAGTCACCAGCAGTTGGTTATTGAGCTTGTCATGGGCTGTGCGTGGGTTGGTGTGCTGTACCTGCTGAATCGGTTGGCGCTTTCGCGAGGACTGATGCGGTACAGCGCTTATGGAGGTTAAGACGTTACAGCCGTGCAGCCAATTCAATTGTTGATGCTATGACCAGCATAATCTCCAACGACGAAAAGATGTCTGGCGTCTACGGGCGAGTGTTCTGGCTTGCCTATCTGGCGAATTCCATCCTTGTGATGGGTAACGCCCTGACGTTTCGATTCGCCGAGTTGATCCACTTTCTGGGTGGCACAGAAAGCGTTGCAGGCGATGTCGTTGCCTTTGGAACTGCCGTCGCCGTCGTGCTTCGTTTAAGCGTGTCACACGTTCTGGACGACTATGGGACTCGGCGAATGTGGCCGATCTGTGCTGTGCTCTATATCAGCGGTTGTCTGATGTTCCTGACCGCCACTGAGTTGAATTGGGTCTTGTACGTGGCCCGCGCATCGTTCTTCGTCGGGCTAACGGGAATGTTTGCGTGTTCGATGACCCATATTCAAAATCACGTACCGCCCGAACGTCGTACAGAGATCATTGGGAATCTCGGCAGCAGTGGATTTGTCGGCATGATTCTCGGTTCCAACATCAGCGACTTGATCCTGCTCGTGCCTGACAAAGAAACGAAATTTCAACTGCTATTCGGCGGTGCTGCCGCACTCGGAATATTCTATCTTCTCATCGTCGTGCTTCTGACTCGCGATCAATTGCACGAACGGCCGCACCCGACGCCACCTGCGTTTCGGCTACTGCTGCGGTTTTGGCCGGGCGCTGTCATCGTCGCCGCGATGACCATGGGGTTAGGCGTCACTGCGACTCAGACCTTCCTGACCCGCTTCGCGACTCATCAGAACATCGAGGGGATTGGCGCGTTCTTTACTGGATACGCCATTTCCGCATTCGTGTTTCGCCTGCTCGTGCAGAACTGGAGCCGCACGATTGGACGGCATTGGATGCTCGTTCGCGGTCTGTTGGGGCACGCGGCTGGTCATCTGACGTTGGCTTTTGTCACGGAATGGTGGCAATTCGTTCCTGCATCGATCCTATGCGGCTTCGGTCACGCCCTGCTCTTTCCAGCCGTCGTATCGCTCGGTTCAGGGGCTTTTCCAAAGGAATGTCGAGGGACTGGAACTGCGATCATTCTAGGATTCACCGATTTTGGTTCGCTCATTTTCGCCCCGATCTTAGGACGAATCATTGACGATTATGGCTTTCAGGCGATGTATCTCACCTCCAGCGCGACAGCATTGATGATGGCCCTGGGTTACGTCCTCGTCGCCGCATTCCACAACGATGAAGAAGCGCAACCACGGGGAGGAACCTGACGCTATGTCAGAGCTGAATCTCAATTTATGGGGAACACTATCGCATTCGTTCCAGTTGTGGTTTTACCAACTCGTTGAGTTTGGCTAGATCCACTTGCGTACCATCTTTCGGAAACGCAAACGGTAACACCATCCACGACTCTGTGAACGATGCCGACTCACCCGGTTGAAGTCGTTCACGAGGACCGATCGGCTCCAATTCGATTCGCGGGCCTGTTGGATACCAAACGGATAACGTCAGTCCCGCCGCTTCGTTGTAGACTCGGTCGGGGTACGTCTTAAAGACTTTGACGAATAGGGTGTCATTCGGCATGAGATAACCCAGCCATCCAGCACTTGAATCAAAGCCAAGCTTCGGCTTACGTGGTGGAGAGAGGATTTCAAGGAATCCGTCGCGTTCGCGAATCTTGTCGTCTGTATTTCGGACGTTGATGATTGTACCTTCTTCGTACATCGCGTACTTCGACGGAAACTTACTGGGGCGATCACCGAGTGGGATCAGACAGATTCCCCCACCTGGCGAGAATGATCGACCCCAATGGCAAACCTCTCGCACATCCTTCGAGATATTGTGAATCGTCTGCTGGCAGTGCAGAACGGTCACCTCACCGCCATCGAGAGTAAACTCGCGAGTCAACTGGATCCCCGCCGCTTCCTCTTTCGGGCTAGTTAATTTTGCCGTGTGATTCGGGGTGATTGTGCCGGTCCATTCGCCAGACCAGATCTTTGGGTGGGAAATCACCGTCAATTCTGGTCCATAATCAAATCGGCCCGCCGAAGACGAAGTTGGTTTTCCTGGTTGCCAATTCTTGTCTTGCTCGTCCAGGAACATGGCGTCTTTGTCATCGACTGAGAACTCCAGAACGCGACCACCGACTTCCGGGCAGATCACGGCCCGCGCTTTCCCCACCGACAGTTCGATTGCCTTCGAGTAGCCATGAAATGGAACGACCCGCCCTGTCGCTCTTTCGGTCAACGCTTTCTTGAGTGGCTCGTCAGCCAAAAGGGTGTGCGACAGTCCTACGAAGAAGAACAGCAAACAAGTTCTCGAAATGAAACGTTTCACAGATGAATTCCTGTTGTGAACTTGATGAAGTGAAATGTGCGATGCTGCAGAGATGAGCGTATTGTTCCGAGCGTGAAACGTCGAAATCGTGGCTCGAGTTGTTCACCTTTAAGAACGACGATTCGCCCGATGGCAGGTCTTTCCGCCAGTTTGCCAAATCCTCGCGTACGATCCTCCGCAGATGGCGTCTTGACCAATGACTATACGCTGTTTCATTCGCCCAGCGCATGGATTGTATTGTGGATCAATCCATTGATGGATTCACCATTCGATCCGGCTAGTTTGTACTCGATCGACATACTCCACGTCGGCTGGACTTCTGGCACTTTCAGTATCACTGTTCGGCGATCGTCACCTAATACGGCAGACGACACTGCCAGCGTCTTCTCGTCGTAGTGCTTTGACCCATAGTCCGCCGACCGCTTCAGTGACCACGTACGAACGATGTATCGGCTTGAATCGTTGGCAGTCTTCGGATCAAGTTCACCGCTGAACTTCAACTGCATCCCCTGCTTGAGAGCCGCCAGTCCCACAGGCAGATGCACAGGGCGGCCGGTGGCCCGAATACGGTAGAAGCCGCCGGGTTGAGTTGCATTGCCGGCCCACGCGAACATCCCGCAGGTATAGAGCTGTCCATCCACCGGATGAAAGCGGCCGCGCATGATCCCTGTTGGAAACGTCGGCAATGGCAGCTCACACATGCCCCCTTGCACGACTTGCTTGACGTCGCCGTTCGCAGAGACGGTAGTGACATGCTCGAAGGGGACAACAAACACCTTGCCGTATCCATAAGACAAATTCAGCAGTGATCCTTTTAATGGTCCCCATTTGTCGCTGTTCACCCACAGCAACTCCGCAGGTGAGCGATCGAACGTATTGGTGATCCAGCAAAGGGGCGGTTCCATCGCGGCGTCGGAGGAATCTGTCACGTCGTGGTATCCAAACAGATTTCCATAGAACCGCGGCGATTCGCCAGGTTTCGCGGGGGTGACCCAGTTGATCCGGTTCTTAGGGTTCCAAAACCCCTCCTGATCGGTGACGACGAATGTGCCGTCAGGATTCAAACAAACTCCGTTGGCCGCACGAAAGCCCGTAGCGAGAATGTCCGTTCGAGAACCATCTTTACTCACCCGCAGCAATGTTCCATGGTGAGGTACGACCGCCGCCAAAGCGTGTCGTCCTGATTTGGCATAGTAAAAGTTCCCCTCTGCGTCGGTCTGCAATCCCATCGCAAACTCGTGGAAATGCTCGGTGACTTGGTGATCGTTGTTGAAGCACTCGACAAGATCGACTTCGTCGTCACCATTCAAATCCCGTAAGACGGCGATCTGGTCTCGGCAGGTGACATAGATTTGCTCGTCGACGATCTTCAGTCCGAGCGGTTGGAATAGTCCATTGGCAATCCGCCGCCACTTCAATGTCTGCTTCTGGTCGCCGTCAGTTGATTTCAAGCCACTGACCAGCCAGACATCTCCATCCCAAGAACAGACTGCAACACGATCTCCGTCGGGATAGAAGTCGAACCCCGTCAGACGAAGTTGAGCAAACCAAGGGTTGTTCGCTGGAGTCGACAAGATGTCCACGGAGAATGGTCCGTGGTCTGGACCCGAGACGAGTTCTGTTTTCAATTCTTCTGGCCAGCGATGCGGCCCTCCTCTCGTCAGGCTCTCAAGATCAAGGGGCAATTGGTTGACCAGAGGGGCCAGCATTGTGGAAACGTCTTGCTTGACACTCAGGCCCGCGACGGAAAGGACAAATGTCAGCGGCTTGTCGCCGATCGGTAGCTTCAGGACGAGGGCCCCGTCTTGACTTTGAATCCACGTCGCCCCCGCTGGCATCGCTGATAGTCCGGCCATGATGGTGGAGGTGGCTTCATCCGGTTGGGACTCGATTCCGCCGCTGATCTTTCCGTCATGACCTTTGCCGGTTTCGTCACGCACGATGTCCGTCAAAGCCTGATCACATTTCCAATGGGCAATTAAAGAGTCTCCATTCACCTCGGCGACGCTGCTGATCTCGGAGTCATTTAGTCGTCGTTGATAGAATCGCACATCGGCGAATTGACCGATGAAGAAAGTCGGATCCGGAAAGTCGGGCGACGTATAATTAAGTCGAATAACCAGCTTGGCCGGTTGTGCTTTGGGTTTTAGTGTCCCCTCACCGTCGAGTTTGCCGTCTACGAACAATCGAACTCGACCGGACTCATGCTGCCACGTCATCGCGACATCGTGCCAGCGATCGTCAGCGACGTTTGACTTACCCGAGACAGCACCCACCCATCCGATGTCAAAGGTCAAGCGGTTACCTCGGACGAATAGCGTCTTACCATTCGGCACCCACGGTCCTTGCGCGGGGGCCTGACAAAAGATCGTACCCCCTTTTTGCGTCTTGATGCGCGCAGCAACCGTGTAGTCTTTCGTTGTCAGGTCAAAATCGTCCCCTTTTTGAATCTCGACCTGACTAGTTCCTGCAAACAAAGCGGTTTTCGAGCGTTCTTGCTTGCTCGAGTCACCGGGCGACAACACGGCAATAGCTTCACGCGTCGTGCCAGAATTGCCATCTGCACCAATAGTCTTGAACGTCGAGTTCCTGGCGGGATGCGTCGCGACTTTCAGCAGCATCTCTCGCGTTCGCGGGCCGATTTGAAATGCTCGCGTAAAGAGCGCTGGTGCTCCGTTATGCGATTCACCTATCGTGACTTGGACGACCCCCGGCATTTCCAAAACATTAGTCGTTCCGACAGTGTAGGAAAGGATGACCTGGTCACCGTATTGGAACAGGCCTTTATATTGCCCCCAATCTCGAGGAAGCGGACCGTACCGTCGGTTGTCACGGCCAATCAGTCGAGTATCAGCGAACGAACCCGTTTCAGGATGAGCCCAGCCAGGGCCCGTCGGATTGGAAAACAGGACTCGCCCTGCCACCCTTGGATGCACCTGATGCCGACCGTCGAAGTTGATACCGTGCCAGTCGATGAAATGAGGGGCATTGCGATCGGGTGACACGTTTTGATTTTCGCTCCAGCCGGCTGCGACTCTCAGCGTGTCGTGATCGAACAACTGCCACGACTTGCCTCGTGACACACCACCTGGTCCGGCATCCAGTCGAGTTGCAATTCCCTTCTGAGCGAAATTTGATCCGTCACTGCCGACTTCGTACGTCGCCATCAGGTAGGGCCCGTAGTTCATTGTCGACCACGGCTCGACATTCGACGGAGCTGGACCTCGCGTTGTCCCCTTGGGGATTGATGACAGATAGCCGTCATCGATCACGGCGTATTGAGAAGCGTTGTGCGGTCGCAAATAGGTTTCGCGGATATAGTGAATGACATCATATTTCTGCTGCGGCACCATCCAGGTCTGCGGTGCCATCAGCCCGAAGCCGTGCGTGAGCGTCTGATACATCCGATACGGCTCATGTCCATTCTTGAACTTGCCTTCTGCAAACTTTAACGATGTCGGCAGCGATCCCGGTTGCTCCTTCGTTCCATGGCAATTGACACACAAGCGATTGTAAATCGCCTCGCCCCGCTGGAATGACTTGGCATCCAAGTCGCGCAAGATCCCCGCATGGTCGACCTGCTTTTCGTATTCGGGAACGACAAACGCAAATAGAGATGGAGGCGGCTGCAACTGCCGCGCTTTGTCGGGACCTCCTTCGGCGATGTCAATCAGGTACTTGGCCAGATCCAGAAACTGCTGCCGATTCGCCAGCACATTCACTTGTCCGGCTGGCATGATCGATGTCTTGCCAAGAACTCGTTCTTCAATTTGCGACTTGGGAACTGTTAACACCTCGCCTATGCGAGCTGCATCGCGCAGGACAAGGCTATCGTTGGTCTCCTCAACAAACAGTCCCGTCACCGTCTTCCCATCGACCAATTGCACGACGACTGGCTCGAACCCCTTACGCAGGAATTTCGAAGGCTCAAGAACTGATTCGATGATCTGTTCGGCAGTCGTGTTCGGTTCTGGTCGGGATAGATCCGGGCCGAGCGATAGCGAAGTCGGCGATTGACCGACGGTGTGGCATTTGGCACATGCCAGGAACGGCTGATGGAAGACAATCGCTCCGCGCCCAGAGTCCCCGTCTCGACGTGCGGCAGCGGCCAACGCCGGGATTCCTTCAGCCGTTAGCTGGTCGTGCAACTTCGATGTCTGTGCGAATCCGGAACAACACAGAGTTAACCAGCAGGCGAGTGTCAATACAGAGCGACACATGCAGTTCCAGCTCCCGATTGAGGTTACGACGATCACGAGTTTAGCAGATGAATAGCCCGAGTGCTCTGGGGGTACAGTCGTTTCGTGATGGTCCATTGATGGCAAAAGAGGAGGAATGCAGACATCGTTGGGTGCTGTTTCCTTACGATTTGGCAGTGTTTGTCAGTCAATGGCAGGGTTTTGAGGGGGGTGACGTTTTTCTCTCACGCGGAGACGCGATGTCGCGGAGAGAAAAGTGGTCGAGATCGCTGGCATGATTGATCGAAGCCAAGCTGGGGGTCAGGACTTGATTGGCGCTGTGGCGGCGGGTCATGTGGTCACGTTCTCCTTTCTGCGTGCAGCAGTTCTGAACAGTAGCGGCCAGCGCGGCTGTCGAGTCGCGCGAAGCTGCTTCGATTGCGTTGCGATCCTGTTTTGG
>DASYEA010000519.1:0-2914 GCA_036499265.1 Schlesneria sp.
AATTGGATTCCGCAGTCCGTGCGAGATGCGATGCCGCTATGCGCCCGAATCAGGTACGTCAACATCCATCGGACGGAACCCGTCCCTGCTGATGTGTTTTCGGAATTGGAGTCACTTCATCGGCTCGAAGGTCTCGGCTTGGGTGGGACACAAATCGCTGGGCTGGAGCAACTGAAAGGGAAAGCCCGCTTCCATGGGCTCTGGCTGAGCGGCACAAGCGTCACTGACACGGGACTGGAGCATGTCACAGGCCTGACCAACCTGAAAACCCTTCATCTATACGAAACGCAGGTCACGGACGCTGGATTGGAGCATCTCAATGGACTGACCAGTCTTAGAAATCTCTTCCTCCACAACACCCACACAACATCAGAAGGCCGCGCCAAGCTCCAGATAGCATTGCCGAACTGCACGATCATCTCAAACCCGCGAGGCCAGGTTAGCACTGACTGACTCTTCGAAGTCAATCCGTGCGCCACTGCTGTCCAAACAGAAACAGACAAGCGGTGCTCATTGCCGAATAAGCCTGCGAAGTTCGCGACCCTTTCGCTTCATTTAACTGTCTTAATGTTTTTCCATCCTCTGGAAGCCACGGAAGCGGAAAACAGGACCAACACAAAGCGAAGACAGTACCCGGGCGTCATTCAGCAAGTGTGTTCAGACGCCCGGGTCGGATTGAAATTGAATTCCCCTTGTATACGACTTACTCTTCCCATTCATATTCCGTTTGCATGTCGGTTCCGACCTGTCGCGGTGATTGAAGGAGTTGTAGATGAATGCGTTCTTAGAATCGCGACAGAAACTGCGAACGGTTCTGCTACTGGCGGTCGTCGCCCTCGCGATATCCAGGTGTGCTCAGGCTGCAGAACCCGAGGAAAAAGCGGCCATTCCAAGTGTGGCCCGGCAAGCGCAAGTTCGGAAACTCCTTGAGGAGACGCTTGTGCTGTCGAAGGCAAGTACGACTGCAAAGAAGCAACAAGCGGCCCAGAAATTGATGGAGATGGCTTCAGACTCGAACACCCCACCAGATGAATTATATGTCGTGTTGACAACCGCATTACCATTGCTACGCGAGATCGGGGATCTTCCCACATATCTCAAATTAGTCGAGCAGCTTGTCGAGTCGTTCCAGATTACTGCGGGGGAAGAGAGGGCTCGATACATTGTCGAATACATGGCGTTCTGCAAATCCGCGACAACGCTGGAACCCGTCGTGTTAGAAGTGATTGCCATGGCAAACCGCGCTGCCCGTGGCAATCATTATCGTGCAGCCGACGAGTTGCTCGACGCTGCCGAGAAGCAGGTGAAGCGTTTGAGCGCCGCGAAACTGACCAAAACACTAGCTGAGGTTCGACAATCGCTACGTGGAAGGGAAAAGGCGTTCGACGCCATGACGCTGGCGCTAAAATCGCTGTCGCAGAAGCCTGATGATTCAAAGGCGAACACAGACGTGGGACTATGGCTGGCGGTCTATGAATCGGACTGGGAACAGGCTCGCCCAATGCTTTTATTGGGAAGCGATGCAAAGTGGAAGGCCGCGGCAGCTGCGGAACCGACTTCGCCATCGGAGATTGAAGACCAACTGAAGGCAGCAGATGCATGGTGGGAGGTGGCGCAGTCTGCAACGGGAGATGCGAAGTTGGCGACACTGCAACGAGCCCAAGAATGGTACTTGAAGTATGAACCGAATGCGAAAAGCCCATTAGTGAAGGCACGCATCACGAAGAAGTTGGAAGAGATCTCGGCGAGCATCGATCCCAAGGCGGCAATGACGGTCGGCTCAATCAAAGCAGGCCCGTCAAAAAGCAAATCCGACGATGGCCCGATCCCCGTTGGAAAGCAGATTGATCTGCTCCGGTCGTTCAAGTTGCCGGATCATGAGTTGATAGGCAAGCTGCAGCGAGACGGAAACTCTGTTGTTGCCAACACACGGGAAGGCATCTTCATGCTCCCGATCGCCGTACAAGGCAGCTATGAGATCGTGATCGCATTCACTCCGGTCGAGAGTGAACCATTCAAGTGCCTCTTTCCGGTAGGTTGGACGAGTTGCAGCGTCGTCGTCGGTGCTTACGCCGGACAAGTGAGTGGAATGGAGGTTGTCGATGGCAAAGACATTCTGAATGCCGATACGTCGACGGGAGCAGCGGTCCGTCCGGGACCGCTAGCCGGAGGGCAGCGGCACGAACTACGAATCGAAGTCAATCAATCTGGTGAGGCTGCGACCATCGAAGCCGAACTGGATAAGACTCGAATCACGAATTGGCAGGGTCAACTCACGCAATTGCGTCAGTACCCCGATCAAGTTCTTCCCTGCTCGCAAGCAATTGGGATCTGGCACCGAGGCCAGGTGGAAGTTCATGGGGCGTCCTTCAGGCTGAAACGAGGCGGCAAAGCCTATTTTCTAGGAGACGATTGGAAGAATCCGGTCACGCAGTCGGCTATGTCGCCCCCAAAGGAAGTTGCGTCGAAGTGTGTCGTCTGGAAAGGTCGAAATTATTTCTTCAGCGACAGCCCCGTGACATTCGGCGATGCGCAACGATTGGCAGTCCAATTGCACGGACGATTGCTGACGATCTCAAGTGCCGATGAAGAGGAGTTCATCAAGGAAAAGGGAGAGGCAAAGGCTCACAACTACTGGCAATCAGGTTGGCGACGTGCGAACAGTCATGAGTGGCGAGACGATCGAAACCGGCCTTTACGTTTTATCGGGGCGTGGGGACCCAATCAGCCAGAATTGAACCAAAGTGACATGTGTCTTCAGATCTGGTCGTCAAGCAGCAAAGATTCGGGGTGGCACGACAGTGCCCCCCGCTTCGCTTGCCACGTCTGCATCGAATGGGGCGACGAGGACGCCGGTAAGTAAGCCCGTGAAGTCCCCTTACGGGTTTTTTCATCTTGAAAGCCAGTTAGACTA
>DASYEA010000520.1:0-5413 GCA_036499265.1 Schlesneria sp.
AGGGTGACTCCACGACTTATCGCGCGGATGTCTCGCATGCGATTGAAAACCTTGGCAAGAGTGAGGCGACGGTGTTTCTAGTGGTGATTTATCAGTGATTGAGCGTGACCCATGCAGACTCGGCAAGCGTTTCTGGCAGTATATCGAATGTGAATATGCTACGCTGCTTTGAGGCCAAACTGACTCCAGAACTGGCTGATTCAGACAGACGAGACTCCGGAGTTTCCGAGTTGCCTTTTACTTTCCGCTGGTGAGGCGAATGTCGGGGACCTCACCGAGCCGCCGCCCATTGGATGCCGCGTAGCAACAGGCTCTCCTCGCCAGCAGTCAGTTCTGGATGCGGGCTGATGGCCAACACTCGGCCTTTGTGAAACCGGCCAGCGGCGATGGCGGTACAGCCTTTCATGACACCTTCGGCCGCACCATTTTTGACGATCTCGGTCTCGAACTTCGCGAGGTCTGAGTAGTCTTCGATGTCGGGGTTACTAGCCGGTGCCAGAAGCGGACCCTGGTGATAGTAGATCGAGAAACGTTCGCGATCTGTTTTGAAGAAATCACACCCGCGTGGAGACAGCGACAGGTCCACGGTTCCGAAGCCTCGGTTCCAGTGCTGTCGATCGACGACCTTGGCGTCGAGGATATGAAGCGACCAATCGTAGTCGTCGGAAGCGAGGTAAGCACCCGCGCAGATTCCGACGAAGCCTCCGCCTGTGGAAACGAATTCGCGAACGGATTGGCGGCCTTCCTCGCCCAGCGCCTTCCCTTGGCCTCCACCGCTTCCTCCGGGATGGATCAACACCTGGACACCTTGCCACTTGCCGGCTCGGATATCGTCAACAGTCAGATCGCACGCATCGAGGTTCGGCTGCTTCAATAGCAGCGTTACCAGTTTGACACGGCTGTCGCCGGTTCCCGCTCCTTGATAGACGCCGACTTTAATCTTCGTGGATTCCGGCGGCTCCGCAGTGGACTGCGTTTGATCGTTCGTTTCGCCCGGTGCGACGAGATCGAGATATCGTGCAGCGTAGTCCACGAGTGCCAACGCAAGTGTCGCGGCGGTTTTCGGACGTCCCTCTTTGTTGCGATAGTCTGCTCCGAATTCGAGCTGCATCGCGTCAATGCCGAAGCCTTGATGGCTGCCGTAGGTCTGGACGATATAACCGCCGCCGAAGCCCGCTTGCTCTTTGCCGTCCAAAGGATTGGGATAGACTATCCAGCCATGATGTTCGAGTTGGCCGAAGAGGCTATGTTCACCGGTCTGAGCGGCCTCGCCGAAGCGTTCGCGGAGCAGGGTGACGGTCTTGCCGTTCTGAGTTCCGCGATAGACGGTCTCTTTCGCTTCGCCCTGGCCGTGCAGATCGAGCAGCAATCCTTTGTGATATTTCTTTTGTACTGTGTTGCACGCCGCGGTGATCGCCGTGTGATAGGCGTCATACGCCGGCTTGGCGGCTGGATTTTCAAAGGCGATCTCTGGCGGCCGATTCATGTCGACAAACTTGCGATGCGACCGAGCGACGATGAGGTGCGGCTTCCGCTCGAATCGTTTTGTGATCGCTTTGGCGACCTCGGTCGCGAGTTCTTCGGTTCCCGAATCGCGGCTGACAATATAGCCAGCGCCACCGGTCTTCAGACCTTCACCACGACGAGGCTCGACGTCCGGAACTTCCAACTGACCGCCATGCGGAGCCGAGATGATGATCGGCAGATCGCCGATTTCAATATGCACGAATCGTGATTCTTCGGCTGTGCAAATTGCCGCGGTGACGGAAAAAACAGCCGCGATTACAAATTCCTTCATTCTGATCCAGACCTCATGTTCGCAGAGAGAACGATCGCGACGGCACGCCAGTGAAACAGAATGTGCTCGAAGTGCTTTCGATGCAACATTCAATCAGAGTCTGCCTTGGATTATGAATGTTCCATGAACCCCGACCGGCCCCAGATGAAAAGGTGCCAACTCGCTGGAAGGCCTGCACCTGTCGGCAAGAGAGCCAAAGGGGATTTGAAGTGACCGCGGGCTTTTACTCCAAGACGCAGCCTGACGTGAGCGATTTCGGCGTCCCACTGATGTCCATAGCGACTTCGGGGATTTTCGCTGACGATGAAAGCAAAGTGCCGAGTTCCTGCAGCATCTCACCAGAATATCCTGGCCAGAGGCGATCAATCGTCTTGCCGTTGGTGATCAGAACCGTATAGGCCGAGCGTTTTGCTTCGTAGCTGCGGGCGATGGAATGGTCGGGGTCGGCGACCAGATCGAACGGTGTTTGATGGCGCTGCTGCCAATCGTCAGCATCTTGGCTGTTTCCCGCCACGACGCCGATGATGTTGGCATGCGACCCATAGGCGAGGAAAAGGTCGTGCGTGTGAGGTTCGTAGGCTTCGCTGCAGGGACATCCAGGCAGGATGAAGATCACAACTGTTGGTTTGTCGGCGGTCATTCCCGGCAGTGAAATCGCAGGGCGGCCACTGACAGCATTCGCGGATTGAGACATCCATAGCGAGACGGGGTGACCAACTCGTGGCTGGAGGAATACAGCAACAAGCAGTGCCGCGACGGCCCCGACGAGCAACAGTGGAGGCACAAGGCGGCTCATGCTTGTGGCTCCAGAGCGAGGCCACCTGTGACATCCGGTTCGACGGCGCCTTCTGTCACCAGCTTCGATCGGCCGATCTGCAGGACGATGGCGGCCGCGACAAGACAGAGAGCCCCTGAGGTGAGGAACGCTCGTTCATAGCTGCCGCTCCACGTGCGCAGGGCACCGGCGGCAAATGTCGCCAGCGAGGCTCCGCATTGATGAGCCGCGATGATCCAGCCGAACATGATCCCCGCGCGGTCGCGACCGAGTGTATCGGCGGTCAAACGGATCGTCGGAGGGACTGTGGCGATCCAGTCCAGACCGTAGAAAACGGCGAATAACGTCAGACCCCACGAAGCATCGGCCAGGACGAACGGAAGGGCGATTAGTGAGAGACCGCGCAGAGCGTAGTACCAGCTCAGCAAGACGCGATTATCGAGACGATCCGAGAGCCAGCCTGAGGCGGTCGTTCCTGCCAGATCGAAGATGCCCATCAGCGCCAACAAGCCCGCTGCGGTGACTTCGGGAATGCCCTGATCGACGCAGGCTGGGATCAGATGCGTTCCGACCAGGCCATTCGTGCTGGCCCCGCAAATGAAGAAGCTGGCTGCCAGTAACCAGAAGTCACGTGATCGAAAGCCATCGAACAGACAGCGAATCGCTTCGACTGCCGGATTCGTTGTCGACACAGCAGGCGCGGCGGGTGCGACGGTCTCTCCATAGGGCAACAGTCCCATGTCGGCAGGGCGGTCACGCAGGAAGATCGCGACCAGCGGAATTGCCAACGCCAGGGCTCCCGCGATCAGCAACACGGCCTGCCGCCAGCCGAAGTGTTCGACCGTCGCAGCCATCACAGGGAGGAAGACGAGTTGCCCTGTCGCGGTGCTGGCGGTCAGCACGCCAATGACCAGTCCGCGATGCAGCGTGAACCAGCGATTGACGATCGTGGCTGCAAGAACCAAAGCGGTCATCCCGGTTCCGCCACCGACGACGACTCCCCACAGCAACATCAGTTGCCAGGGGGAATGCATGAAGATCGTCAGCGAAACTCCGGTGGCGACCGTGGCCAATGAGACCAGGATCGTTTTGCGGAGGCCCAACGAATTCATGATCGCCGCCGCGAACGGGCCAATCAGTCCGTAGAGCAAGAGATTGTTAGAGATTGCCGCGGAAATCGTGGCGCGACTCCAGCCGAATTCTTTCTCCAGCGGAACGATCAAGACTCCGGGTGCCGATCGAACACCGGCTGTTGTCAGGAGGGTCAAGAACGTCACCCCGGCAATCACCCAGGCATAATGCAGTCGTCGCGGAACAGCAGTCATAAATCCTTCTCTCGTCCTACAACTCGCTTCGAGTTTCCATCAGGGGTTCGCTCGTGAGATGACTATCCCCATTTGCTGTATACACAGGTATTGGCCCGCAATCATAGGCCTGAGGCGGCCGAAGTCACCCCGGGCAAAAGCGAAAACAATGCCTCCCAGGCGCCCTTAGGCAACGACTGTTTTACTCGTTCCTGTGCTTTGACCCAGACAGGACGAGCCGCTTCCAGCTTTATCTTGCCTGTTTTTGTAATCGCCACGAATTTCTCGCGACGATCTTCACCGGGGCGAATCGCGATCCAGTTATTGTCTTGCAGCACACGAAGGGCCCGGGTCAACGAGGTTTCTTCCAGGCAGGTCAGTGCGCTGAGGTCGCCTTGCCGGACTTCGCCCGACTTATGGAGCAGGCTGAGCAAGGCGTATTGAGTGATTCGTAAACCCGTCTCACGGAAGTCCGCATCATAGGCACGCGTTACCGCTCGAGACGCTCGCCGCAGCAGGGTGCATAGGCACGGGGTAGCGGATGACTTTTCCATGATTACCTGTATACGCAGGTAATCGAATTCCGTCAAGCACCCTTCGCCTTGCGAGCGGGCTTCTTGACGCCCGCCGACTTCTTCTTGTCGGCTCGCTCTTGGTTCTCTTTGACTCGGGCTACTATCGGCGAGATCGCGACATTGCTCATCTCAGGGCGACTCTACCAATAATCAGACCCAAATAGACCACAACGCAAACCGTGACCCAACGCTGGTAGCGCGCCACACTTCTCAAATCGCGTCGCCCGCCGCTCAGAGCTTCTTCGACGCTAAGATCGCTTTCGGGAGCGCGAAACGGATTGTCGTCCATGTCACTCATGCTTGGACATTGCTGTACCTGAGGGCGGTTTCCTCAGGCGAAAACCGGGTGTTTCAGGCACAATTCTGATTGTCGGCACCGCTTCGTGCAAGCGGTCCGACATTGTGAGCGATTGCGACAGTCGAGTTAGAGACTTTTGGCGTCAACTCAAAGAAAAGCCACAACTCCAGATGGAATTATCTCTATTCGCTGATTTTAATAGCTCCGGTTTTACATGCTCGATATTTGTGCCGTCTTTGGAAATACTAGATCACTTCACCGCCTGATCACCGCGGAGTTTCGGCAATGTCTCTCAGGATTGCGACATTATTGTTGTTGGCTTTTCCGTCGATGCTGGTCGCGGCAGATTCAAAGATTGGTGACCACGTCTACATCACGAATGCTGCGGTCGGGCAGGTCAAAGGAGAGTTGATCCCTAATGAACTTATCCCATTTCCTGCGCTCATTACGGATGTCGACGGTGACTTAGTCTGGCTGGAAAGGTGTTGGGTGCCCAAAAGTGAAGTCATGTCCGAAGATGACGCTTTAGATTATTACAGCGAACACATTCGGCAGCAGCCAACGGAAGTCGCACCACTTTACCGCCGCGGGATCATTTTCGAAGAGACAGATGAACCTGCCGAGGCCATTGCCGATTTTACGATTGCGATCCGCTTGGCACCC
>DASYEA010000521.1:0-2679 GCA_036499265.1 Schlesneria sp.
GCCGCCGCGGCAAAAGCCCTTCGCGCCGCATTAAAGTCGGCCCCAGTCAATGTCCGTTCCGCAGTCGCCGAAGGCTGCGTCTTGTGCGCCGAGAAACTGGCGGCAGAAGGGCATTCAGACGAGGCCAGCGAGATCTACGACGAAGTCCGCAAATCTGAAGTCCCCAAGCAGAGAATTCTGGAAGCGACTCGTGGATCGATTCTGACCCGCAAGCCTGACGACGGGATTGCTTTGTTGCTGGAACAACTCCGGTCGTCCGACAAGGGTCTGTTCAACGTGGCACTAGGTACCGCTCGTGAATTTCCAGGCGCCAAGATCGACGCGGCGCTGGTAACGGAACTCGCGACGGCCAAGCCAGAACAGGCTGCACTGGTGATCCAGGCCATGGCCGACCGCAAAGACACCGTCATTCTGCCAGCCGTCTTGAAGGCTGCGAGCGCGGGGGCGAAACAAGTTCGCCTGGCAGCGATTGAAGCGCTGGGACGAATTGGCGACGGCACGTGCCTGTCCGCCTTGTTGGCAATCGCCGTTGACGCTGATGCTGAACTTTCACAAGCGGCGAAAACCGCACTCAGTGACTTGCCTGGTGACTCGGTCGACAAGGAAATCATCGTCTTGCTTCCCAAAGCGGAAGGCAAGACCTATTCACTTTTGATTTCGCTGGTCGGACAACGCCGCATTGACGCCGTGGACGAACTGATTAAGTCTGTTGATCATGCAGACGCATCCGTTCGCAGCGCTGCCCTGTCCGCACTCGGTGCGACAGTTCCAGCGAAAAGCCTGGCAGTGCTGATCAAGCAGGTCGTCTCACCGAAGTACTCGGAAGATGCCGCTGCAGCCCAGTCGGCACTCATGACAGCCTGCGTTCGCATGCCCGATCGCGAGGCCTGTGCCGCTGAGCTGTCCGCGGCCTTGAAGACTGCGAAAGGTGAGACGAAAGCTGTGATTCTCCAAGTTCTGGGAGCAGTGGGTGGAACAAATGCATTGGAGTCTCTCGCCGCCGCGGCCAAGACGAACGATGACAAATTACAGGATGTCAGCAGCCGCCTGCTGGGCGAATGGATGACGATCGATGCGGCACCCGTGTTGCTCGATCTGTCGAAGTCGGCTCCGGGAGACAAATACCAGGTGCGAGCCTTAAAAGGCTACATTCGTATTGCGCGCCAATTCATTATGCCCGCTCCACAACGTGAAGAAATGTGCGAACTGGCATTCAATGCGGCGAAGCATCCTTCAGAACAGAAAATGGTCCTGGATATCGCCAAACGGTATCCCAGCCTGGCGATGCTGAAACTGACCGCGAAAGCGAAGGACTTGCCGGAACTGAAGCAGGATGCAAACGAGACGGCGCTCGTGATTGCACAGAAGGTCGGCGGACAGGATCCACAGGTTCAAGCCTTGGCCACGAAGCTTGGAATCGAAAAAGTGAAAGTCGAAATCGTCAAGGCCGAGTATGGCGACGGAAAGACTTCAAGAGATGTCACCCAGGCACTGCAACGGCAAATTGGTGATCTGCAGCTGGTTACCTTGCCAAAGCCAACCTACAACGGCAGCTTTGGTGGCGATCCCGCTCCTGGCAGCGTGAAGCAACTGAAGGTCCAGTACAAGATCAACGGTAAAGCAAACGAGGCCCTCTTCGCGGAGAATGCCTTGATTATTCTGCCGATGCCGAAGTAGTCGAGATCGGATCTGAGGCGTAACAATTAAAAAGAGCGGGAAGGATTGTCCTTCCCGCTCTTTGCATTGTTACTGCGAAATTTTAAGCCACCACTGAGCGCGAGACGGTCTACTCGTCACCCGTTTCCAGCACTGCCAGGAAAGCCTTTTGCGGGATTTCGACTTCGCCAAATTGCTTCATCCGCTTCTTGCCTTCTTTCTGCTTGGCCCACAGCTTCTTCTTCCGCGAAATATCGCCGCCGTAGCACTTCGCGGTGACGTTTTTCTTCACGGCCGAGATCGTTTCACGAGCGATCACGCGGGTGCCAATCGCAGCTTGTAAGGCGATTTCGAACAAGTGCTTGGAGATCTCATTTTTCAGCCGCTTGCAAAGATTGCGGCCGCGACGCTCGGCTTGTGAACGGTGGATGATCGAGGACAACGCATCGACACGCACGCCCTTCACGAGGATGTCCATCTTCACCAGATCCGCAGCCTTGAACCCGATAATCTCGTAGTCCATCGTGCCATAGCCGCGAGTGACGCTTTTCAGCTTGTCGTGCAGGTCGTAGACGACTTCCGACAGCGGCAGCTCATACGTCAGCTGTGCACGGCTCGTTCCGAGATATTCCGTTCCCTTATAGGTCCCCCGGCGGTCTTCGCTCAGTTGCATGATCGAGCCGATCGAATCGGTCGGCAGAATGAATGTCACCAGCGCGATCGGCTCGCGAAACTCGTCGATCGTACCATCCGTCGGAACTTCCTGAGGATTATCGATCTTGCGAGTCTCGCCGGTCTTCAGCAGGATCTCATACGTGACGTTCGGGGCCGTCTGGATCAGATCGATGTCGGCTTCTTTTTCCAGCCGCTGCTGGATGATCTCCATATGGAGCATCCCCAGGAACCCGCAGCGAAATCCAAAGCCTAAGGCATCGCTGGTTTCTGGGGCGAAGCAGAAGCTGGCGTCATTGAGTGCCATCTTCGACAACTCGTCCCGCAACTTCTCGAAGTCGGTCGCGTCTG
>DASYEA010000522.1:0-2297 GCA_036499265.1 Schlesneria sp.
CAGCAAGTGCGGGCATTCCTGGATTTTTTGCGGCCGTTTCTGGCGCTGATCTTTGTGACGGTGCTGTTCTGTGCCGCCGATCGAGCGATGAATGGTGAGAAGGCGTCGTTCGCGACGTCGAGAAGTTTTCGTACGGTCGCCGCTCAGACGGCGACGGTCGCGGTGGCGGCCCTGGGAATGACACTGATCGTGATTGCGGGGGGGATCGACCTGTCGGTGGGGACTTCGATCGCACTCTGTGCGACGGTGCTGGCGTGGTCATTGAAGGAAGATGTCGCGACACGTGTCGTCGGGATGCAGCCGCTGAGCGTGGCCATGAAGCCGCTGACGGCCGCTAAGACGGAGCTGGAGCGGGTCACCAAGCAAATCGAAGCGGCTCAGTCTAAATCGCCCGAGGCTGTCCAACCGCTGGAACAGGAACGGGAGAAGTTGACGGCGGAGATTCGCGAGCTGTCGAAGCCGTATCGAGCGGCGGCGTTGTGGACATCATCGGTGGTCGTGCTGATTACGATCGCGTGCGGGGCGCTGTGCGGATTGGTAAACGGGGCACTCGTGAGCTATCTGCGGCTGGTGCCGTTTATCGTGACGTTGGGAACGATGCAGGTCTATCTGGGCCTGGCGAAGATCGCGGCGTCGGAAACGACCGTCCGACCGGACAATGGGACTCAAGTTCCGTACTGGTTCGGTGATTTGCTCAGTGTTCGCCCGCACGCGCTGTGGATGGGGCTTCCGTCCGGGATCTGGTTGACGCTGCTGCTGGCGGCGTTGCTGGCCGCGGTATTGCACTACACGGTGTTCGGTCGCTACGTGTTCGCGCTCGGTTCGAATGAGGCGACGGCGCGGTTGTGCGGAATTAATGTTCACTGGAACAAGATCGCGATCTATACCATCAGCGGGCTGTTTGTTGGGATCGCGGGGCTGTATCAGTTTTCTCGACTGACCGTGGGGAATCCGACTTCGGGGTCGGGACTCGAGCTGAAAGTCATTGCCTCAGTCGTGATCGGTGGCGGCAGTTTGAATGGCGGTCGAGGAACCGTGATCGGGACGTTAACCGGGGCGTTGATCATGTCGGTCATCACGAGTGGCTGTACGGCCCTGGGGCTGACCAATCCGATTCAGGACATGATCCTGGGAATCATTATCATTGCGGCGGTCACCGTCGATCAGTTGCGACAACGCAAGACGGCCAGTTGATCTTCAACGCGATAGCCAACAACGGGAATAAGCATGGTCCGTGCGAAAGGCGATGACGCCGACGAACAGCGTGTGATTGACGATATTCGCGAGTATGGCTGGCATGTTGTCGGTGTCGAAGCGGACGAGAGCGGCCCCGCGTTTGCGTATTCGGTGGGACTACAGCATTCGCACGATCACCCCGAGATCATTGTGTTTGGCCTGAATGATGCCGAGACGATGATGTACATCATCAATACGATCGGCGAGGCCGTTAAGAGCGGATCGGTCTTCGAAGACTGGCACGAGAGCGACGAGGTTCTGAACGGCTACTCATGCATGTTCCGCAAGATTCCGGCGGAAGCGTATCCCGACTATCTCGGCTATGCGAATTGGTACTATCGGCCGACTCCCTTTGCCGTTCTGCAGTGTTTCTGGCCTGATAAGCAACATCGGTTTCCGTGGGATCGCGACTGTAATCCGACGGTCCACCAGCGACAGCCGATCTTGTCGGTGCAGGATGATTGGCCATTCCGCGAAGGGAAGAATCGAATGGCCTTCACGACCAAGCCAGTCCTTGATGGAACATTGCCGATTTCGCTGGTGGTTCATTCCGAAGACGATGATTGGCAGTTCCTCTGCGGGACAACCAACAAAATCGAGGACGGAAAGCTGGTGTGCCTGGAGACGATCCTGGCGATGGAAGCTTCCATCGGATCGATCGCCGACCTGGCGCGAGGCTGGCAGGCAAGTCGCGAGTCCGTTGATGGTGACTGGCAACGCAGCGAATGTTCATGAATCGCCGCTTGAACGAGATGAGGTACGTCAGAGGCAGAGTGTGGTCCGCTCGATACCTGAGGATCTTTCTCTATGTACACCTTCTTACACGGATGGCGACGAAAAGCAGGCGTCGTCACGCTAGTGATGGCGTGCGTGCTGATGGTCGCATGGATAAGGAGTTTCCGCTTTCATGATCGACTCATCATCGCCAATTGTGAAATCGTTTCGAGTCGGGGTGAATTCGCGATTGATTGGCGTGGCCCATACGCTGATCCGATCGTAATTTGGGAATCGGTGCCAGTAGACACAACCGGTCGCTTGCAACCCGAAGACTTCATGTGCAA
>DASYEA010000523.1:0-6734 GCA_036499265.1 Schlesneria sp.
CAGGAAGGCTTTGTCGATCCCTGTTACGGGAGACAAGCCTCCGGAAGTATCGCCATCCATCGTGGCGTACCCAACCGCCGCTTCACTGCGATTGCTGGTTGCCAACAATAAGGCCTGACGCGTGTTCGCCATCATCCACACGCCGGGCGAACGGACTCGGGCCTGGATATTCTGCAGTGCCAGATCGTCTTTCTCCCAAACAAGTTCGCGGCCCAGCGCCTTCGAGACCATGGCGATGTAGTCGCGGACCAATCCATCCACATCAAACTCATGGAACTCGGCACCGATGCCGTCGGCAACGGCCTTCGCGGCATCTCTTGTCGTCTGCGTGCTGTTCTTCGTGGACTGATAAACGCAGGTCAACAGTCGTTGAACGATTCCAAAGTTGTCAGTCGCTTCACCAAATTGAGCGATGTACGCCAGTTTCGCGAGGAATCGCTCGCGCCCCAGTTCAGCGACGCCAAATTCGACGAGCATCGCACATAGTAACGAGACTGCTGCCGAATCCGCGCCACCGCTGATCGAGACAACAAAACCTTTCGAACGACTTTTGCGAAGGTAGTCGAACAGCCCCAACGAAACCGCTCGCACAAACTCTTCTTCTTTCAGCTCGGGGCTCAGTTCCCACGGAGTCGGCTTGGGATGCTCGACGATGTAGTTCGCCTTGTGGAACTGAAATGGATCGCGAACGACGTTGTCATTCTGATGCCCGACCAGCGGGCGAAAGCTTCCCGTGCGGGCTCGTCCCATGCGGATTTCATCGATATCCAATGTCGCGACGGTAATGGAGGAATCTGAGTAGCTGAACCTTGAGCCCGACGCCAGCAATCGTCCGGCCTGGGCGATCAGGGCCCCACCATCGTAAATGGCTCGCCCCGATTCGTTGCCTACTAGATTCGAATAGACATAACCCACACTGAATGCTCGTGAGCCTTCCAGCACGAACCGCTGGCGAATGCCGTGCTTTCCGAATGCGAAGTGACTGGCACTGGGATTCAGGATGATATCAACGCCACGTTCGGCTAGGTCAGCTCCCGGTCGATTCGCCACCCAGGCATCTTCACAGATTTCGAACCCCAGCCGGACATCGCCAACTTCAAATAGCAGGTCTCCGAACGGTAGTGTCTGGCCAGCGATTTCAACTTGCTCACGAGTTCCATTCGGCCAGCGTTTGAACCAGCGCGGCTCGTAATGGATCCCTTCGCCCGCCAGATGTTGCTTGGCGACAAATCCCAGCAGCTTTCCGTTCACAGCCAAAGCGGCCGAGTTGAACAAAGCACCTCGATGCAAGAATGGCAGGCCGAACGAAACAGCCATGCCGGTTGTCTCGGGCAGTAGCTCCAGCAGGAGCTTCTGTGCCATCGCCTGCGTGCCATTCGACAGAAACGCGTCCTCGCAGCCATAACCGGTGATGCACAATTCCGGCAGACAAAGGATGCTGACATGCTGTCGTCGCGCGTCGTGAATGGCCTCGACAATCGCAGTTCGGTTCGCTTCCCATGCCAGCGGCGTCGTGTTGAGCACCGCGGCCGCTACCTTGATCAATCGCATGCAGCGTCCTTAATGTCGTGCCTTTTCCTTGTCGTTTAACCGCGTGGGCAACGCCCCGCGCGTGAGATGGACCCGCGATTTCACGTCACGACCAATGCATCCCAGCAGTCCCATTTCTTCGGGATCGCAGTTGACAGCAGGCCGCGTCTCACGCGCGGGGCGTTGCCCACGCGGTTAAACGATTCTATACAACCGAGGGATGAACGACACGTGACCGACGATCCAAGTTCAATCAGCGGTGGTCAACGCAGCCGTCATTCAGTCGAACCGCAGCTTCAGGACTTCGGCTTCCCACTGCTGTTTGAACTCGTCCAGATCCTGCTTGCCGAGGACTGTCTTCAGTGATTTGATCCCCGTCGGGTCGGTCGCCACGTTCTTGCGAAACGTCCGATAGAATTTCTGCAGCAGATCCCGCTCCTGCAGGAAGTAGCAAAGGTAACGAGCCTGGGAATAGTTCGTCCCTTTGTCCTGGTCGTAGAACTGACGAGTCGTCGTTTGGCACAGCGTTTCGAACGGCGGGACGTTCCCTTTGCGAATTGCCGATTGCAAGCCGCGCAGGCGCCAATTTGTCTGCCCGATGATACGGCCGTCCCGTTCGGCCGATTGCTCATAGAGCGACGCCAGTCCTTCGTTGAACCACGACGGACACTCGGGAAAGTTAGACGCCATGAACGGATGCACAATCTCATGCACCAGCGTTCCGCCTCCGGTGGCGATGTTCATGAACAGCGCGTTGTGACTGGACGAGTAAAACCCGTAGGGCGTCGTTGGCTTTTTCCCATATAGAGTCTCGGTGTGTTCCTCATAGCTGGTTGCATCCTGAAACAGCCAGATATCGATGATCTCGGTCGGATCATCAGAGAAGTATTCTCGTTTCAAATGATCCACGGCCCACTTGACGGTCTGTTGTGATCGCCGTTTGACCGTGTCTGGGGGTTCGTCACCAATGACGATGAACGGTGGCTGGATCACGATGGAGAAGCCGTCATGAGGCAGACGCCTCCGCAGGCCATCAATGTGGCGGTCGTAATCCGCCTTGACAAAGACTTTGGCGCGAGGAACAGCTGCTTGTGCCGGCGCAGGCCTGTCAGCGGCTTGAAGACAATTCATCTCTTCCACCGTTGCGAAAGCAATGGCAACGTGGACTGCCAAAGTGAGCAACCATTGCCGCAGGATCATCGTCGGTCCTCCGCAATATCGGGACGTCGTGCTCGCTGCCAGATCTTCTACCGAGTTTTAGTGAGCCGACACCAGTCCAATTTCTGAGACGCCTGCGCAGTTATCCACAGAACGTGCTATGTCACACCGACATCGACGACGATTTGCCAGCACCAATTCATGATCAGAGCGGCGATCAAGACTTCGCCGCACAAGATCAGACCCCAATTTGGCTGGCGAGGTCGCCACCAACCAGCCAGGGCGATCACGCGGTAAGGGATTTGCGCCAGCACGGCGATGGCGAATAGCCATCCGATGCGATGATGCTGCCAAGCCTCATCCCACCGACCATGGGCGAGGTCAATGAAGCTTCTCGTCAATCCACAGCCCGGACAAGGAAAGCCCGTAACACTGCGCGAGAAACACGTTTCTGGCACAGGCCAGTTAGATAAGCCAAATGGGTACACTCGCTGGTCCTGCCGCACTTCCAGCAAGCAACTCAGCAGGCCAATTCCCAGAGCGATGACCAGCATTGTCACATGCCGAGACCGTGCAATCTCAACATGCGCAACGGGTTGTCTCGACCACCATTGCCAAACCCACCACATTGCCAACTCTTCGGTACCAAAGAACCGGCACGCTGATGGACACGGTTGCCTTCAGCGTGCGGTGAAAGGCATTACTGCTGAGGCAAACCCTGAGTCATGAGTACGATTGCTACTCGCAGGATATTCCAGAAGATCGCTGCGGCGAAGGAAACCCCAATCATGATCCCACCACGTCGACTGTCACCTTGAATCAAGGCGACGATGCCAACGATACAGCCGATCAAGCTGCAGAAAATACATAACAACCAATCAACAACCGACAATTCACCCTTGGTACTAGCCATCGCTTCCTCGCCCGCTTAAAGGAATTTATAGCAATCATTGTCGTCGACACGGCGGATCAGGCTAGACATTCGGACTTTTGAATTCAATCGACCTGTCGATAAACTGGCCATTTACGAAAAAGAAAAGCCAGTCAATAGATCGCTCTATCAACTGGCTTTTCTGCCACCGCAAGAGAGCCTCGCGGCGTGTCAGAGTCCTTAACTACTCGGCAAATGCCGAGTCGAATGCTCGACCCGACGGTGCGAAGTCGATGTTTTTCACATACTGGCAAGATTCGCGAGCTCCGTGTTCGCGATCCATCCCGCTGTCTTCCCACTCGACCGACAACGGGCCGGTGTACTTGGCAGCGTTCAAGGCGCGGATGACTTCTTCGAAGTTCACGCCGCCACGACCCATGCTGCGGAAATCCCAACCGCGTCGTGGATCGCCAAACGACAAGTGGCTGGCGAGGATCCCTGAGCGACCATTCAGCGTGACTTTCGCATCCTTCATATGAACGTGATAGATGCGGTTTGGGAAATACCGAATGAACTCGGCGGGGCAGATCCCTTGCCAGATCAGGTGGCTGGGATCGAAGTTGAAGCCGAATTCTTCACGTCCGCCGAGGGCAGCGACCGCACGTTCAGCAGAGTAAATGTCGAACGCGATTTCCGTCGGATGCACTTCCAGAGCGAACTTAACTCCGCATTCCTGAAAGACATCCAGAATTGGATTCCAACGCTCGGCCAGCAGCTTGAAGCCGTCGTCGTACATCGACTTTGGCGTCGGAGGAAAATCGTAAATCAGATGCCACACGCTGGAACCGGTGAATCCGTTGACGATCCCTACGCCCAGCTTTTGAGCGGCGCGGGCGGTGTTTTTCATTTCGTCGATCGCGCGCTGATTCACGCCGTCTGGCTTACCGTCACCCCAAACAGCGGGCGGCAGAATGCTCTTGTGGCGAGCGTCGATATTATCGAGGACCGCCTGGCCAACCAGGTGATTGCTGATCGCAAACACTTGCAGGTCATACTTTTCCAGAAGTTCCCGCTTGCGAGCACAATAGGTATCGTCGGACAGGGCCTTGTCGACCTCGAAATGGTCACCCCAGCAGGCAAGTTCCAGACCGTCGTAGCCGAAGTCCTTGGCTTTCTTGCACAGTTCTTCCAGCTTCAGATCGGCCCATTGGCCTGTGAACAAGGTAACCGGACGCCCCATAGCGCAAACCCTTTAAGCAAGTTGTGAGTCACAGAAACTGCAGCAAAAACGCGGGTCAGAATGTCCGCACAGTAGACTCGCGTCAATTGTTAATTGTCAACCAACGAAATGCCTGAGAGAGAGATGAGCGCCCGGGAGATGTTGAGCGGTCCCCGCCGACTTTGAGGGCTATTGACACGGATCGGTTTCCACAGATACGTCGCGACACACCATGCGATTCTCTCCATCGACATGAACAACGCGCGGGTGGTGAGACCCGAGTTCGATCTCTTCAAACTGGGCGTAACTGCAGATGATGATGAGATGCCCTGGCGAAACCAAGTGGGCCGCAGCACCGTTGATGCAGATCGTTCCACTTCCAGCAGGACCGGGAATCGCGTACGTCGTCAGCCGATTTCCGTTGTCGACGTTGTAGATCTGCACCTGCTCATGCTCGACGATATCCGCCGCACGCATCAGATCCGTGTCGATGGTGACGCTTCCTTCATAGTGCAATTGAGCGTCCGTGACGGTGGCCCGATGGATTTTTGATTTCAGCAGAATTCGTTGCATCGACAGATATTTCACTCAAAAACACGATCAACCGGAGCAGACTCAAAGCGAATCTTTCGCGAACCCTCATTCTGACCGATTATACGCAGACAGCCAAGGGGAACGGCGAGATTGCCGAACTCACCTTTCGATTTGCAAATCGAAGTCGGTCGACATCATTGACAGCGACGATGCCTCAGAGCGAAATCGCATTCTAATCTCGCATTTTTCGAATGGCGTTTTGAAACTCGCGATCGACAAGAACCTCGTACAGACCAAGGACTCCGCCACCGACATGTTCGAATTCGTGCGACGTTTTCCCCTTGAGAACTCCATCCGTGTTGCCGTGTTCGATTTTGACGGCACCCTCAGCCTGATCCGATCGGGATGGGTCGAAATCATGGTCGATCTGATGATGAGTGTCCTGCGACCATTGCCTGGATAAACCGAGTCCGATGCAGAACTGACCGCTTACATCACCGAATTCGTGCTCAACTTGAACGGGCGGCCCACGATCTATCAGATGGATGTTCTGGTACACGAAGCCCGGTTGCGTGGCGGGCACCCCGATTCCGCCGCCAATTACACTCAGCAGTTTCTCGACAGACTGTACGCGAAATCAAAAGCACGGATCGAAGCCTTGGCCGCCGGAGAACTCACCACCGACGACTTGCTGGTGCCGGGTTCGCGAGCGATACTGACGGACTTGGTCGAGCGCGGCGTTCAACTGACGCTGGCGAGCGGCACCGCGGTGATTCATGTCAGGCACGAAGCGGAATTGCTGGGAATTGACCATTTTTTTGAGGGTCGCATCTTCGGCCCCGGCGATGATCCACGACTCTATTCCAAGTTGAGCGTCATGCAACAGACACTCATCAACGCCGGACATCAGGGAGCGGCGCTGCTGGGATTCGGAGACGGATTCGTCGAAATCGAAAACGTCAAACAACTCGGTGGAATCGCCATTGGCTGTGCGACGGACGAAGAGCATCGGAGTGGCCGGGTCGAAGACTGGAAGCGAACTCGACTGATTCAAGCCGGAGCCGATGTGATTATTCCGGACTACAGCCACTGGCCGACTTTGGCTGAACACCTCTTCAGACGCTGACGGCGTCTGGCGAAAGCGGTCAGCCAATAGTACGCTGAAGAAGCCGCCGCAATTGTCACCGTTGTCAGCCCCCTAGAACCAACCGGTCATCAACTTGATGAAGGAAGTCGCAATGAGAAAATGGATCGGTCTTGCACTCGTGATCGCGGCCGTGGGCTGCGAGGATCAGACGAAGAAATCGCCGAACAGCATTATTGGCAAGACGACTCAGGACATCGGCGAATACGATGCGAAAAAGGGCGCTGAAGTCAGCGATTCCAAGATTCGAGCTTCCGATCCAATCACGGCACCGATGA
>DASYEA010000524.1:0-2474 GCA_036499265.1 Schlesneria sp.
ATCGATGCCATCGGGATAGACGCGGAACAGGGTAACCGGTCCAAAATTGCCTCGATTGCAGACGGTCGTCGCGGCATGACCTTCAAGATGTTCGCGTAGTTCTTCGGCCATCGCCACGATATGTCCCAACAGAGACCTCAAGCCGTCTTTGCCAAACAATCGCAAATTCGCCAACGCAGCCAGAGGGCCGCTGCCGCTGCGTGATGTTTCCAGTGTGTATCGACCTGGATGATAGTGACCGTCATGGAACAGGTAGGGCGTATCTGACTGCTGACGCGAGATCATTTCCAGATCCGTCGCGTCCTTCACCAGAAACAGCGTGGAGACGTAGGGGCAGAAGCCGGTCTTGTGAAAATCGATCCCCAGCGAATCCGCAAGCGGAAGTTTCTGGATTCGCCGCTTGGCACCTGCGAGAGCCCGCACAGTACGATGCCGGAAATCGAGCGGATTTTTCTGGAAGTCGTAGTCGTTGAAGACGGACCATGCCCATCCGATGACGGCATCGGCATGGATGTGTGGCGTGTAGTCCAGCTTGAATTCATCGACCAATCGGTCGCGGATCTCGTGAATCGATGCCAGATCGTCAAGGCCGAAGTGATCGGTCGTTCCCATCGTCGCGACAATGGCGGCGATTTTCCCTCCGCTCTTTAACACATCGCGCGCCATCGATTCCAGCAAGCACGTCTGCATTTCGTTCTCAGCAGAACACGGCACCTGGATTACGTTGTCCTGTCCGAACCCCAGCCAATTCGCCACGGTGAGGCACGCATAGTGGGCACGCTCGGAGCAGAAGATGACCGCTCGTTCTCGCAAACCGCTACGGCCACTTCCGGGACAAGCTTTTTCCAAACCCAGTTTGACGCCATACAGCACGGTGGCTGTTCCGCCAAAGGTGAACAGGCCGGCGGACATTGCGGGATCATAGCCAATCAGCGCCGCGGTCATCGATGAAACTTCGACTTCGGCAACGGCCACCTGCTTCGATGATTCTTCGCTGACGAGATTCGGATTATAGATCGACGGGAGCAATCCGCCGATCACGCTGGCGATTGTCGGCGGCGGTACCACGTTAATCTGAGCACGCGGATGCCCCCAGATAAACAACCCCGACAACTGTTGGACCAGCAGTTGCGTGACTTGCTCGAGCGACTGCGGATCCTTTTCAACCGTCGCGAGTTTTGCCGCATCATAATCCAGGGTTACCGGTTGTCCGAGCAGAGGCGAGGCTGATTTCATCGAATCGAGCTGATCGAGTGCTCGCATGAACGCAACTACAAAGTACGCATCGTGCATCCGATCTGAAACGGGCTGCGGAAATGCCTGTCGCAAGGAAGCGACAAGTTCGAGATAAGGCGATGCCATCAGTGGATTCCAATCGTTCAAACCGGCGATGCTCATTCAACATTCTAGGGTCCGGCCAAGTGTACACGGTCTGGACATTCGCGTCTTGCCGTCCAGATACCGACGGCGGGACCCAGTACGATTGCAACTCTGTGTTCGGTGGCTACGATCTTGAACGAGCATTCATTGCGGGCTTGAACTTTCCGGAGGTGACTTCATGTTGCGAGCGTTGTTGTGCGGATGTTTGATGTTGGTTGCGGCTGCGTCTGCGCAGGCTGCCGTTCAGTCGAAGCCGATCAACTACAAGGTCGGTGATCTGGAATGCCACGGTGTTCTGTTCTGGGATGATGCGATCGAAGGGACCCGACCCGGGGTGCTCGTCGTTCACGAGTGGTGGGGATTAGATGCTTATGCAAAGCATCGCGCCGAGATGCTCGCGAAGTTGGGCTATATCGCGTTCGCTGCCGACATGTACGGCGAAGGCAAGTCGACGACGCATCCAATGGACGCGAAAGAAATGGCCGGCAACGTCCGCAAGAATATCGACGAATGGCGCAAACGCGGGATGGCGGCGTTGGACGTGCTCAAGTCGCAACCTCAATGCGACAAATCAAAGCTGGCTGCGATCGGCTATTGCTTCGGTGGCTCGACCTGCCAACTGCTGGCATTCTCGGGTGCCGATCTGAAAGCGATCGCCAGCTTCCACGGTGCATTGGTTCAACCAACGGTTGAGCAGGCCAAAGCTTCGAAGGCAGAGTTGCTGATCTGCAATGGTGCGGATGATAAGTTCATCTCCGAAGCTTCGATTAAATCGTTTAAGGAATCTCTCGATAAGAGCGGTACGAAGTACGAGTTCGTCAATTACCCAGGTGCCGTTCACAGCTTCACCGTCAAAGAGGCAGATAGCCACGGAATCGATGGGATGAAGTACAACAAGGAAGCTGATGAGAAAAGCTGGGACGCAATGAAGAAACTGTTCAAGGAAAAGCTGGGCAAGTAGTCGAAGCCTGACTCGGTCGGCAGAAGAAGTCAGGAGTAATCCTCCTGACTTCGCCGACCTCGTTTAAAGTGTGGAGCATCGGAGTCAAATGCGGATCGGTATCCTCTCCGACACGCACGATAAGCTTGAGCGA
>DASYEA010000525.1:0-2217 GCA_036499265.1 Schlesneria sp.
GCGTATTCCAGGACCAGATCCCAGCCGATGATCCAGGCGAAGAGTTCGCCCATCGTGACATAAGCGTAGGTGTAAGCGCTGCCGGCGACCGGTGCCATCGAGGCGAATTCGGCGTAGCACAAGGCGGCGAAGATACAGGTCAGTCCCGCGACGGCATACGAAACCATGAGGGCCGGACCGGCCACATCGTGTGCCGCCTTTCCCGTCGCCACGAAGATCCCCGACCCGATGACGGCTCCGACGCCCAATGCCGTCAGGTTGACTGGCCCCAGTGTACGGCGCAGCCGCTGATCCCCTTCCATCTCTTTCAACAGCACGTCCAGCCGTTTACTCGCGAATAACTGGCGAAAATTCATCAATAGCCCTTCATCATGCAGGGGTTTGGCAAAATCTCGGAATCGAGACGCTTAAGATAAACAAAGCCTCTGGAAATCACAGCTATGGCTGCGGAAATAGGGCTGCGCTTTACCGCAGGGGGGAGAAATCGGCACTGATTTCAGGTGGGTGTCTCAGAGTGAATCGCAGATCGTCAAGAATCTTTGCGACCGGGTGACCAAACAAGTGGGGTTAAAGAGATCCACCGAAAAAGCGGAGTGGCTCGATTGTCGATCGTGTGCAACGAGACTCGGCGGCTTGGCAGGAGCCGCGCCCTCCCAGAAGACCAGCACTCCGATTCGGTTGTGGACTGATTTCGTGAGGCCGCAGTCTTCTATCGAAGTCCAGACTGCCGGATGATTGCGATACTGGCGTCGATTCGAGCCGCTAGCTGCTGCCAGCGTTCGGGCGACCAGGCTAGCGTGACTCGCCGAACGGATGGACGAAAGGTGATCAACGACAATTCGCGGGGCGGCTTACCGAACCACTGAGTCACCGCATGAGCATAGATCCCCAGTTGCAGTTCGTAGGGGGCCAGCAACTGTTCGTCCGTGGCGTGAGACGGAAAGTCGTTCGTTTTGTAGTCCAAAACATGCCAGCCGCCGTCGCGATCTTCGTAGAGAAGATCGATGACACCCCGAATTAGCGTCGGGCGTGCGGCAGAGGTCGAGGCTGGCCAGCTCATTGCGAATTCTACTTCGCGATGAATGTTTGTCGATTCGGTCAGGTCGTTCGGTACGGACGAGGCCATCAGTTGCGACAGCATCAATTTGGCGACGGCGGCAGTCTCATCGTTGATCGTCTCACGCGAGCGATTGACTTCGTGTTCGAACGCCTCAGTCCAGGCGATCGGCGTTTCAAACGAGATGCGTTCTAGCACGGCGTGGACGAGAGATCCGAGCGCAGTGGCTTGATCTGGATCGAGGGGCGCTTCAATCAGTTCTCTGGCGCGATCGTGTCGAACATGCGCGATCCCGCGTAGGTCCGCGTCGATGGTCTCCAATCGAGAAACGCTGAGTGGCGGCAATTCGTCCGTGTCGCGTTCGATTGGAATGGCCAATTCGGGGATCGTAGACGGTACGGAGTTGCGGAGGAATTCGGCGAGTTGGTTGATGGGAACCAGGCGTTCGGATGTGGGAGCGGTTTTGGCAACTTTTGGCGGCTGATGGTGCGGCAGGATGTCTGGGATTGTCTGGCGTCCGGCAGTGGAAGCACTGGATGAGCCCAGCAGCGGATCGGTCTGTGGCAACCCGGTACTGGTATCAAATCGCCGCTCGACCAATTCGTACCACGGCGAATGCTTTTTAATAGTCGGATCGATCCCGGCAGAGAGGATCAAGTAATCTGCGGCGCGAGTGCAGGCGACATAAAACAGCCGAATTGTCTCCTGAGCATCCGCATCGCGTTCCAACAGATTGAACATCCGCAGGCCGAGGTTTTCGTGCGACTGCCCGAACGTGTCAGGCAATTTCACGAGAGCTCCAAAATCGGGATGCAGCACGGCGGAGCGACCGCGAGGCGGTCCTTTTCGGTCGATGTCTGCCACGACGACAATCGGGAATTCCAGTCCCTTCGACTGGTGAATCGACATCAACCTAATCACTTCACCCGTTTCAGGCAGCGTCGTCGCGAATTCTTCATCGGTCTCTTCGATCACCGACGTTTGCAGGCGTTCGACGAAATCCTTGAGGGTGAAGAGTTCGGCTCGATCGAACTCTTGCGCCATGTCCATCAGCTTTCGCAGATTGGCGACCTTCCGCGAACCAAGATGTTCCGTCAGCAGCGAGGCGTCGTATCCAGTGATCGCGACGGCCTGTGCCAGCAACTTGGAGAGCGGCAGAT
>DASYEA010000526.1:0-2163 GCA_036499265.1 Schlesneria sp.
GGAAATTTTCGAAAGATCAAGGGAGCCATGGACCGAGGAAGAAGTTCAGCTTCTCGCAAAACTCTACTTCGAGCCAAAGTGTAAGGGCTGGCTGAATAAAATTACGATCGAGCTAGGCCGATCGCCGTCGGCTATCACAAGCGAGATTTCCCGGCAGGGCATGGCCAAGCGCGGTGCCAAGCTACGCAAGTGCCTCGGCGTCGGTTGCTACGGTAACTGATCGTTCTATTCGGGTAGCCCAAACGAACACATCTGCAGCAAGTGCAGGCGTGCGGAAGAGTACAGGTGCGTCGCATGAGCATCATTCAGTTTCCCGAAAAGCCAGTACCCAGGCGGTCAAATGGACTCGTCATCACTCGTTTACTCGGCGCTCGTGCCGGCAGAGCTCTCGGCGGCCATGATCGTTGCGTGGCGCGCAGGCTTCTCACGAGGCCGAGCGCAGGGCCGCGAGGAGTCGATCTCCATCGTTCCGGAGGCAGGCTGATGAAGAAGTGGCCGACACCCAAGTCTGGCAACGGGTCGAAGAGACGTTTCGGATCACGCATGGCCGAGCCTGGCGGCGGGCAGCGGCATCCGCTTTTCATTCTCCGAAGCCGGCGCTGCGGGCTTCGATCGACACGGAGGATCTGTCGGCCGCCGACGTCGCGGCCATCGACGACATCCTGGTGGAGCAGTTGGAGCGCCGCAGCAGAAGGCTTCAGTATATCTCAGAGGCCGAGCAAGCCACCATGCGAGTGAAGAACGCTCGCTTCAACGAGCGCAACAGCTGCGAGATCGAGAAGGAAGTCGACCTGAGCGATTGCGCACCCTTTCGATCCGAATGCGCCGAAGTCATTGACCCAGATGTTTCTGCTTGAGCTTCTGGAGGAGGCGGCATGACGCGACCAGGAGGATTCCCCGTTCTGAAGCGGCCTGGAATTTGAAGTCATGAGCAGGGTCGGCGGTTGCGTGATTGCGAACGACCAAGCGAGCCCTATCACATCATCGTGCGCTGGCTTGACTCAACAAACGCTATTCGGTCGGATGACGATCAATTGACACAGAGTTGACAAAACATCGCCCCGGGGGATGCCACATGCCGACCATTCGAATCAGAAATGTTGCTGCTGCTCTATTTTGTCTGTTCGTATTGGTCGCAACCGAGCGGTCTGCGGTTGCAGAAGTCAGCCGGCTCGAATTCACATCGAAACAAGCCTACGGAACGTTTCTCAAAGGCGATTATGTAATTTGGCAAGGTCGCATCCACGGCGATCTGTCTCCGCAAGAAGCTATTCCCGGCATTGACAAAGCCAAGCGCAGCGAACGCGGTCGCGTTCCTTACTCTGCAAAAATCATTCTCTATATGCCGGAGAAGCCGAGCGAAGGTAACGGCTCATTGTTGGTCGATGTACCCAATCGCGGTAACGCTTATGCAGAAGCCCTTTACAACTCGCCGCGCGATGTGCCGTTTTTATCTGGCACGCTAGAGCAAGGCACCGGATTCTTGCAGAATCACGGCTTCTCAGTCGCTGAAGTGTATTGGGAGTTGGGAAAGGGGGCCGATCTTCCAACTTTCACAGACGTCGATGGAAAGGTTCGCTACGTCGAGGGCGCTGGATTTGCAATCGTTCGGGACGCTGCCGATTTTCTGGCACACGCATCTGCCGATACGGCCGGTACACCTAATCCTTTGAAGGGGGCCATTAATCGCACGATAGCGAGCGGGAAATCGCAAGACGGCAGATTTTTGAAAACCTTCCTTCTTAACGGCTTCAACATGGTTGACCGACGCCGTGTCTTCGACGGAATGCACGTCTTCGTGTCGGCTGCTGGTCTTCTTCCAATTATGCAAACCGGAACTGGACCGAAATCGAGTGGTGATGGGGCTCCTACCTTTGACAATCCAGATTTCCCCGGAGTGAACGACGGGCCTCTCACTATTGGCGAAATCATTGCAAAGGTCGAAGCGCGTAACGAAGTGCCACCCAAAATGATGATGGTGAGTTCGACGACCGACTATTATTCGCTGCGTGCTTCTTTGGGCCGCACAGGCGCGTCCGGAACGGTCGATCAGCCATTGCCTGACAACGTCAGGATGTACGACATCGCTGGCGGATCGCACGTCATCACTCCACAAGCCCCAAAATGCACGTTGCCACCCGGACGCCTCGATTGGGCTCCCTT
>DASYEA010000527.1:0-1525 GCA_036499265.1 Schlesneria sp.
GCAACGGGCCGGGCCGCTGCTCTGACTACTGGAGCCAGGGAGGTGAGGAGCTTCAGCATTCATGAACCATCGCACACAGTGGTCTATCTGGCCAATGATTTTGAACACCCCGACGACTTGTGGGTTCGCGACCTCGCCGGAGGACCGGAGAAGCAGTTAACGCATTTGAATGCGGATCTGTGGTCCGGGTTAACCACCGCGCGTGTAGAGCCGATGACCTACAAAGCGGCTGATGGCTGGGAAATTCAGGGCTTTCTGGTGAAGCCGCTTCGCTGGGAAGCCGGCAAGAAGTATCCCATGGCGCTGAGCATTCATGGCGGGCCTTCGGGGATGTACGGGGTCGAGTGGTATCAAGAATTCCAGGTCTACGCCGCAAAGGGTTGGGCTGTATTTTTCGTCAATCCTCGCGGGTCTACTGGATATGGACGCAAGTTTCAAAGAGGCGTCGCGCTGGAATGGGGCGGCAAGGCTTACACCGATATCATGAGCGGCGTGGACGAGGTGCTGAAGCGAAATCCGTGGATCGATGCGGACCGGTTAGGGGTGACCGGAGGTTCCTATGGCGGCTTTATGGCGAACTGGATTACGACCCAGACGAACCGCTTCAAGGCGTCGGTGACATTACGGTCCATTTCAAATTTCGTTAGCGATGAGGGGACGCGGGATTACGCGTATCAGCACGATCGTGATTTCGGAGGCGATTTGTATCACGCGTTTGACCTGTTCTGGAAATATTCGCCGCTTCGGCTTGCTGATAAAGTGAAGACGCCTACTCTGGTGCTGCATTCGGAGAATGACTACCGGGTTCCGATCGAGCAGGGCGAGCAGTGGTTCCGTGCGTTGCAGCATTTCGGCGTGACTTCGGAGTTGGTGATCTTTCCGCGAGAGAATCACAATCTGACGCGGTCGGGCGAGCCGAAGCACCTGGTGGAGAGTTTGAAGTGGCAATGCTACTGGTTCGAACGGTTCCTGGACGGCAATTCGAGCGCGACGCGGCCCAACGAATGATGTGGGGTGGGCAGTCTTGCCTGCTAGCCGGCATTTTTGCCGGCTTTTGCTTTTTGGGCGGTAAGAAAGCCGACTTGGAAGTCGGCTCGCAGGCAGGACTGCCTGCCCCACATCGATGAAAATTCTGCTGCCTGAAGGGCTGAATGGCATTCTTCGCGATTTGTGCGCGGCGGGGTTTCGAGCGTTCGTGGTGGGCGGGGCTGTGCGCGATGCGCTGCTCGGCTTAGAGCCTAAGGACTTCGATATTGAGGTCTATGGGATCTCTTACGACCGGCTCTCTGAGTTCCTCTCACGCTATGGTCGTGTCGACCTGGTGGGCAAGAGCTTCGGGGTTGTTAAGTTCGGCGGCGTTGACTTCAGCGTCCCGCGGCGGGAGAGCAAGACTGGCGTACATCATCGCGATTTCCTTACCGAATTCGACGAATCCATCACCCCCAGGGAAGCTGCCGGCCGCCGGGATTTCACCATCAATGCGATGGCCTTCGATCCTCTCACCAGCGAAGCGATCGATTTCTTC
>DASYEA010000528.1:0-1972 GCA_036499265.1 Schlesneria sp.
TCCGCTCAATGGATGCGGCCTCGGACATTCGTTTTCTCGCGGTTATGGATTAGCGGATGTGCAACTTTGACGTGCGATCATGGATGCAAGATAGCCACCTTTGAACCCGGCGTCGATATTGACCACCGCGACATTCGCGGCGCAGCTATTCAGCATGCTCAATAATGCTGAAAAACCGCCCAGGTTTGCTCCATAGCCGACACTGGTCGGCACGGCGATGACGGGAACTGCGACCCAACCGGCGATTGCGGACGGTAATGCCCCTTCCATCCCCGCCACGACGACGACGGCGTCCGCTTGCTGCAGACGTTCACGTTGGGCCAGTAGCCGCAGTGGACCGGCGACACCAACGTCGATTACGAGATCTGTGTGGCATCCCATCCAACGGGCCGTCTCGACTGCTTCTTCGGCGATGGGGCGATCACTGGTTCCGGCCGTGACAACGACGACTCGGCCTTTGATTTCGATGGGAGCTCGCGTCAACGCGACAGTTCTAGCGACGGGGTTGGAAGTCGCATCGGGGAAGAGTCCGCAGATGATCTCGGCCTGTTCTGAGGAAACTCGCGTGGCGAGCGAATTCTGTCCGGCTGCGAATTGGGCTTGAAATACGGCAGCGATGGCATCGGGGGTCTTGCCCGACCCGTAGACGACTTCAGGAAATCCACACCGTTTAAGGCGGTCCATATCGACCTGGACATCTGGTGTGGCGATGGTTGCCCCGAAAGAGGCGCGCAAGGTCTGCTCGACGGCGGACCAGTCAGCACCTCCTTGTTGCCAGCGGGTGATTAATTCCTGGAAGGCTTCCGGATTCATTGATACTTTTCCCGTTTGAAGACACGGCCTTATCGAAGACTCCAAAACCGTGGCACCCAGCGAGCGTGGTTAGAGTTTTTAACGTCCTGGGGTGAGCACTAACGATGGCAGTGCTGCGGACCGCGTATTGAGCAGTGGGTAATTGTCCCCGCCATGAAATGTGAAGACTGCCGAGTACTTCGATTCTGTGGTGGTGTTGCGGCTGGCGGCGTGCAGTGTCTTGCTGTGAAAGAAGAGGACGTCGCCCGGTTCCAGTTCGACGTACTGGCGAGATTGGATCAGAGGCAGATTCTCGGGAAGATCGGCGCGGAAAAAGGTTTCCGCGTCGAATCGGGAGCGGTCAAGCTCCATTCGATGTGACCCGGGGATGACTTGTAGACAACCATTCGCAGAATATTCCCGACCCAATGCCAGCCACGTATTCACCAAGTCTGACTTGGCGAAAGACCAGTAGCGAATATCTTGGTGCCAGCCGGTTTCACTGCTGAACTGGGGTTGCTTGGTCATGATGCAGTTGTGGTGCGCCAGCGGACAGATGATCTGCGGGCCCAGCAACTGCTGAAGCCGACCGAGCACCGAGGGGCGCATGATCCAATCTGTGAACAGGAAGTCGCGACTGAGGGCTTGTTTCAATCGGCGAACTGTCCGCCCGCCGTCGGCATCCAGCGATTTCGGAGCCCCGGGGTAGTGCAGGTCCGCTTCGTACTCGATCGGTCCCAATTGCTCACGCAAGCCGAGGTCGGTGATTCGCCGCATCTGAGCCACGTCAGTCGGGCTGGCGAGCTGTCGGACGCAGAGATAGCCATCGAGCCAGAACCGTGCGACCTCGTCTTCACTGAAGCAAGGCAGTATTCGTTCGTTGCCAATTGTGTTGGGAGCAATTGTGTCAATCACATCCATGATTTCGCTTGCTATCGAATTCCTGTTTTAAAGACTGCAATCTCGAGCAGGATTAGGGACACCAGATTTCGCGATCCAAGACACGGTCTTGTCGAAGAGTCCAAAACCGTGGCACCCGAACGTCAGATTACAAGCAGGATCGCCCACGATTGTTCCGGCAACTAGCTCTTGATGTCAAATTCCTTGATTTTCCGGTAAAGCGTTCGCTCACCGATCTCCAGTATTTTAGCAGCCTCTTCGCGTTTTCCAGCGGTCAATT
>DASYEA010000529.1:0-4959 GCA_036499265.1 Schlesneria sp.
CGTCCCCAAAATAGCCGAGCATTCCCTGTCCGATCTCAATTCCTATTCGGTCAACCAACCGGCGGATTCAATTGAGGAATACAATCGACTCTACAAGGAACAGCGATTCGCTGAGGCGGAGATTGTTGCCAAGGAGTTGAAGGCATCAAACCCTGGCGACGGGACGGCGGAAGCGCTGTTCTGGAAAGCACGTTTTGCTCGCCGCAAAGGTAGCAACGACAAGCTGCAACTCGACAAGGAAGAATCGTTCTGGAAACAGTTGGATGACGTCGAGCAGAGCGTGGTGGTCAATGTTGGTGATCCCCATCCGATGACCTTCGGTGACAACTGGAGCGACATCTCGAAGCGGCGTGATCTTCGGTTTCGTGCCGATCAACTCGACAGTCTTGTGCGTCCGAGCAAGCCGAGCAGTGGACCCACGGACTCTTATTCAACAAGCAATGGAGCACCGCCGCCGGTAGCACTTACTAAGGGCGAAAGCAGGCTCGGGGAAGAGGCGCGCCAGAAGCGAAACTATCTGCTCCCTGGATTGTTGACGACGACCGGAACGCAACATTTGGGTGAGGCCAAACATTTCGAACTCGACGTTTTCGATGGCACCAAACTTAGTTCGGAAGCGATCAAAGTCACAGAAAGCCTGAAAAAACGCATCTCCCTGCATGAGGACAAGATCTCACTCGGCGATGCGATTAGGAAGATTGAGACGGTCACTGAAATTGACTTCGACTTTGACGGCGATGCGATGAAAGAAGTAGATGTCACGGAAGCCGCCCCAGTGACGATCGATGTCGATGGCATTCAGGCAAAGAGTGCACTGAATTTGATTCTCGGCCGCTATGATCTCGCATATACGATCGACAACAAGGCGGTGAAAATCACCAGTCGAGCTCGCCAACAGAGCGAACTCGCCGAACATCAGCGTCGCGAGGCGGAAAACGAAGCCTACGAAGCACCTCCCGAAAACGCGTTCTTGACTCCCGGCCAGCAACCACTCTCCACCTTTTCCATTGATGTCGACTCCGCCTCTTATTCCAATATCCGTCGATTCCTGACACAGGGTCAGCGACCACCTGCCGATGCCGTGCGGGTTGAAGAGATGGTCAATTACTTCAGCTACAACTACCCGCAACCAAAAGATGGCGAGCCCTTCTCGGTCACTGCCGATGCCGCTCCTTGTCCTTGGCAACCGAAGAACTTCCTGGCTCGAATCGGACTACAGGCTCGTACGATCGATAAAGCGAAACGGCCCCCGACGAATCTGGTCTTCCTGCTCGATGTTTCAGGATCGATGCAAGCCGCCAACAAGCTGCCGCTCGTCAAGCAGGCGATGACGATGCTCTGCGAAGAGCTGAACGAACGCGATCGCATTGCGATCGTGACCTATGCTGGTGACGCTGGTGTCAAACTCGCCTCGACGCCCGGTTCGGACCAGACTCGCATCATGCAGTCGATCGAAGCCCTGCAGTCTGGCGGTTCGACAAATGGTGCTGCCGGAATCAACCTCGCTTACGAAGAAGCACTCCGCCACTTCAATGGTGAAGGCGAAAATCGAGTCATCCTCTGCACGGATGGAGACTTCAACGTCGGGGTCAGCAGCGATGATCAATTGGTCGAACTCATCCAGCAGCAGGCCAAAACCAAAGTCTTCCTCAGTATCTTCGGCTTCGGCATGGGCAACCTGAAAGATGCCAAACTGGAGAAATTGGCCGACAAAGGAAACGGCCACTACGGCTACATCGATGACCTGAAAGAAGCCCGCCGTGTCTTCAATGAAGAACTTGTCGGCACCCTCTACACCGTCGCAAAAGACGTGAAGATCCAAGTCGAGTTCAACCCGCTGACCGTCGGAGCCTATCGCCTGATCGGTTACGAAAACCGAGCCTTGGCCGCGAAAGACTTCAATGACGACACGAAAGACGCCGGAGAAATCGGGGCAGGGCACACGGTCACCGCTCTGTACGAAATCGCCCCCAAAGGCCAATGGCCGGTCACTCAGGAGATCGATCCCCTGAAGTACGGAACAAACGCCAAAGAAGCGGTTCCAGTCGAAACGGCTCGTAAGAAAGAGTTGTCGCCCGAATCGGCCGACGACCTGTTCACTGTGAAGCTGCGATACAAGCAGCCGACCGCTGATGTCAGCGTGAAAACGATTGACTATGTGGTGGACGATATCTCCACCAAAAAGATTGTTCCCTCACCCGATCTGATCTGGGCCGCTTCAGTCGCCTCGTTCGGCATGCAACTGCGAAACTCGCAATTCAAAGGAAACTGGACGCTGAATGACGTGTACGAGGCCGCTCAGGGAGCCAAAGGCGCCGACGCCAATGGCCGTCGCCGCGAATTCCTGGACCTTGTCCAGGCCGCCAAACGACTAACCCCCTCGACAAAGCAGTAAGCGAACCGCACTCACAATTCGACTTGGCCATCGACCTCTTCCAGAACTGGAAGAGGTCTTTGTTTTTGTAGCTGCTCAGTATCGCGCCCCATGCATTCCACGTGGCCCGATCGCTTCAGTAGCCACCGCCATGTTTGCTCAGTACGATTTCTGGCCATCTTCAATTTTCATTTCAGCAACCTACACCGGCGTCAGCAGTTCTTATTGCTGACGACACATCTTGAGGGCCAAATCAGATGGGAATCGGTATCGCGATGGTGATGTTCAGCGACCAGGCAAAAGCGTCATGTCAGGCCGTTTGCCGCGAACTCGCATCCAGATGGCCAGACCTGCCCGCAGCCGCTGAACCCGGATCCAAAGAAGATATTTCCAGCTTCAAGATCGGATCGGCGATGGTCTTCCTGGCCCCCATGCCCGCACCTATCCCATGGTCCGAATTGGAAGGTCCGTGTGAGACCAGCCTGCTTTGGAAGAATGCCACTCAGGAAGTGAAACAGCACCGCGAGCATTTGCTGGTCACTATTACTAGCGAACTCGAACCGATCGAACTTTCGACGCTGCTGACTCAGATCACGACCGCCGTGCTGGCTGTCAGTCCAACGTCGATCGGCGTCTACTGGGGAAACGCAACGCTCGTGGTCCCCAAAGCGATCTTCATCGACTTCGCGATGGATGTCATGCAGGAAGGTCCTCCGCTCCACATCTGGGTCGATTTTCGAGTCGGCAATGAATCGAATCGAACCAGCAGCGGCTTCACAGCGGGAATGGAAGCACTGGGGCATATGGAACTGGAAGCCAAGAACACGCCCGAACCACCGGCTGAACTCCGAGAACGTCTGATGGGCTTGGCCGGCTATCTGCTCGACCAGGGTCCGGTCATCAAGAACGGGGATACGATCGGCGAAAATGCGAACGAGCGAATCCGCGTCGTTTACTCCAAATCCGCTTTTGGCCATGAAGGGAAAGTGATGCGACTGGAGTACGGGGTTGGGACAAAGTCGAAGCCGTGGTGGAAAATGTGGTGAGACTGACCGGCGCCGATCACAGCTTCACCATTCGCCATAACCCATTTGCGTGGCAATAATTAACAGCTTTACTTGGGCCCTTCGATTCAACGACGGCTGATCTTTCCCTGCCGTGCAAACCAAGTCGCCAACCGTTAGACTTCCCGATCCTGCGACAATCTTGGTGATCACGCCCGTGATCGGTTGTTCGCTGCCTTCAATGACTTCGGGTCGTCTTCGGGATTTCGTGGATGTCGGAAAAAGCGAGCGTGCCGGCTGACTTGGCCGGAATCTCGATCCGAGTGCTCATCGTGGACGATGACGAATCCCACGCGCAAGCCGTGGCGGAAAGTCTGCGCCGTGTGGGCTACGACTGCACTGTTGCCGGATCCGGCGAACGAGCCGTCGCGCTGATCGAAAGCCAGACTTACGATGTCGTCGTTACCGACTTGATGATGGACGATGTCGACGGGCTGGAGATCCTGCGCAAGTCCAAGCAAGAGTTGCCCGACGCCGAAGTGATCCTGCTGACCGGCCACGCCTCGATCAAAACCGCCGTGGCCGCCGGACAGCATGGTGTTCACACGTATCTCACGAAGCCGTTGGATGTCACCGAGCTCCGGCACGCGGTCGAGAAAGCATCCGCTCGCGTTCGCCTGCTGCGACAGAATGCCGAACTCAGCCAGCGACTCGATGAGAAGTTCGGCTACGAAGGTGTGATCGGCAACAGCCCCGCGATGCATCGAGTCATCGAAAAGCTGCGCAGTGTCGCCAATACCGATAGCACCGTGCTGATCCTCGGTGAGAGCGGCACTGGCAAGGAATTGGCGGCGCGAGCTCTGCATCAAAACAGCGAACGCAAAAACAAACCCTTTGTTCCGCTGAACATCTCGGCACTTCCCGAAAGTATTCTGGAAAGCGAACTCTTCGGACACGAAGCAGGGGCATTCACGGGCGCAGCCACGAAGCGGATCGGCAAGTTCGAATACGCCAACGGCGGTACGCTGTTCCTGGACGAAGTTGGCGAAATGCCGATGGCCACCCAGATCAAACTGCTGCGAGTCCTCGAAGACCGCAAGATCACTCGCCTTGGTGCCAACGACGAAATCGAAGTCAACGTCCGCCTCGTCGCAGCGACAAATGCGGCCTTGCAGGAGATGGTCAAGAAGGGCAGCTTCCGCAAGGATCTGTACTATCGCTTGTCAGTCGTCACGATAGAACTTCCGGTCCTCGCCGAGCGACGTGGCGATATCCCACTACTCGTCGATCACTTCCTCAAAGTTCTTGCTGCACGCTACAAGAAGCCGATTCCGATCGTCACCAGGCAAGTTCAACAGGCCTTAATCGCCCATTCCTGGCCGGGCAATGTTCGCGAGTTACGCAACGCCGTCGAAGGGATGTTGGTCCTCGATAAAGATGGCAAGCTCGATGTCGACGACCTGCCAGACGACATCGCTCCCCTCGGTCAGAATACCGACACGGACGCCAGTGCCGTGGCAGCACGCGGTGCTGATGCCCTGATTGGTCGGCCAATGACCGAAGTCGAACGCTATTACATTG
>DASYEA010000530.1:0-2296 GCA_036499265.1 Schlesneria sp.
TGACACTGCCAATTCCTCCAAGTCCGGCTGCGCAAATGCCGTGCCAACGATTGGAGAGATCTGTGTAATCAACAGGTCGAGGACTCCAAAACTGTGGCACCTCATCTTCGCGTTCGGTCTCGACCCAGCCACGTGTCGGCAGGATCTGCTGATCGCGAAGGCTTCTTGCGGATGAACTCCGCTCTCTGGCCCGTCGCGCTGCTGACTGAACTAGGCCAGAACGACGACTCTCTGGTAGACACGCTGCTGATTTGGAGTTCTCTATCCGACTCGGAATCGATCATGCTCCGCCACCCTGCCCTGTTTGTGCTGGCCATTTTCGCGGCCTGTCAATCGGGGTGTGCTGTTTGGATGCCGCCAACCGGAGAAGTCCGTGTTCATCAGGACGAATCGCAGGAATTGACTGCTTCGCAAGCGGTATCACCGGTGATGGCGATGGCACCTGGTGACATCGGTCAGATCGAGGTTGGGCAGTACGCCAAGATTTGGACTTCGGTTCCGATTGAGTCGACAGGTTCGAAGCTGGAACCGCGAATGATTGCCGGCCGCATCCTGACAGCGACTGCTGATGAAGTTGTATTGAGTGAATGTGTCGGATTCGAAGGACCAGGCGCTAAGCGAGGCGTGCTGCTGATCCACAAAGTTCCCTATGTCAGTCGGCTTTTCAAAATGACTGGCATAGGCCTGATGCCTACGCCCATTGCCGGAGCCGTGCGATTGGTCAAATCGCATGTGGTGGGAGCGTATCCAATCCCCGAATCGGAGTGGGAGACGTTCCAGCAGCAACGTCACTTTGAACGAATCGGCGTTGATTTCGATATCAGTAACAGTCGCTAAGGTCTGCTGACATGAATTGCCTGAACTATCGAATCCTTGGGCTTGTGCTCATCGTCTGCTTGCTCGCAGGATGTGCGTCGGCCGGCCGACAATCCGCTGGGGGCTATGGAGGAGGCGATGATGAGCCGGAAGAGTCGTCGTCGATCTTTGACTTCCTTTGATGTTGCGAGAAGGACGTGGCCTCGCCTCTCTTGCGGGAAATCGTCATCGCCCCGTTTGCTTATGTCGCCGCGAGCTGTTTGAGTCGTAGGTAGAGCACGATGTGGCACATGGCACAGATTGCCAGAATGAACATTCCCGCGGGAATCAGCATGAATTCGTGCGGTCGAATGGGAAACCTCGATTGCAGGATCATCATCGAGCCGAACAGGGAGCCGATCGAGATCACGACACTCAGCGGAACCGCGCCCCATCTCAAGTAGGTTGACAGAACCACCGCCAAATGGGGAATGAGAATGAAGTAAGTTGTGATGTAGAATCCCGGCGTCTCGCTAATCACCGCGGCAAAATTTCTTCTCCCGTCATCCGTGACGACCGTGACAATGATTTCGATGACAACGCCCGGTAGCCAGCCAATCAATGAACCTGCGAACTTCGAATAGAGCAGGTAAGCGGACGATTCCGGCAGCATGACCAGTGATGATAAGGTTTGACCGCGGATCTCGTCGCTCACGCAGCGCGCTAGCAATCGAGCCGCATCAAGCGAGAGTGCCAGGGAAAGGAAGACCTGAAAGAACGATACATCCATGTAAAGGTTGCGCGGGCCTCGGATGCTGTAGTTGGTCTGCATGAGCGTGATGGCATACAGGCTGAGGCAAAACACCAGGCGCGCGGGGATCATTGCCAAGCCACCTGATACGAAGTAATAGTCTTTCCAGAGAAATGGATTGGACCACGGGCGACCTGGCGAAAACCAACGCAGGCGACCATGACTGCGAGCGAGCACGCCTCGCGTCGTCGATTCCGTTCCCGTTTGTCGAGAGCAGAGCCCGAACAGAGCCCATGCGAATCCGAAGCAAAGCAGGCCCGCCGACAGATTGCTGATCACCTGCCAGCTCAACCCGCTTTCGCCAAACCCTGTGGTCAGCATCCACCCCATTTGTTCAAACACAGAGAATCGTGCGATGCACTCGAGGATTGGGCTGAAAGTTGTTGATCCAATCGCTCTCGTCCTGGTGAGATATACCAAAATGAATGCGGCAAGCCTTGGGATGAGGATGTAGATTACCAACCCGCCGATCATCCATGCGGCCGCCGATCGATTGTTAGACCCGATTGTTGAGCAGAGCAAGCCGAACCCTGACAAAAGTATCAAGTAGGCGGCCAAGCCCAGGTAAGCGGCGCTGATCTGAGCTTGAGTGACTCCACCCATGGTGACGGCTAATTGGGTGAACGGATACTGGACTGCGACCAGCAACAAGGCCTGCATCAGTCGCCCGCCGGACTTGCCGATCAGGAT
>DASYEA010000531.1:0-1600 GCA_036499265.1 Schlesneria sp.
AGAGCCTTGCCGCCGAGAATTGTGCTCGGTCCCGCGTAAGATCCTGTCTTGAAACTCGAGGTCAATATCGTAGGCGCCGGAATGATCTGCGGAAAACCAGGCGCAATGGTCAGATTACCGTTTGCGTCAACGTTGAACTGCAAAGACAAGTTCTCATAGACGACCACGCCACCGGCAGTGATCACAGGAATCTGCGTCGCTGTGATCGTATTCGCCGAGCCGGTCAACGACGCATACTGGAATTGCGCATAAGGCGGCTGCGGACCTTGCGCCCGCACCGCAAACCCGCCGGCCGCGAGAATTGCGCTCAACCCTGCCATCCCCGCCATCCATCGCCGTACCTTACCGTTTGTGAAGTAATTCATTGCTTTCCTCCTCTAATGTCGCCCGTTATTCAATAGTTACGCCGAAGTCGAAAATATCGCTCGTCACCGTAGCTGCCGCCGCATACGGACCCTGTATACCCGCCGTCGAGGACGCCACAAAGCAGTATTCCCCCGACTTCACGTTTTCCACCAACACCTTGTAGAGGCCTGGCCGCACGCGTTCACTCTTGAACGAGATCATTGCCTTGGCATCCGCGCCGGATGAACTGCCCAGAGCACTGAACTGACCCACCGTGCTCTCGCGGTTTTGTTTGTTTACTTCGAGCTTCACCAGTGAGAACTGGTTCGGGTTCGACAAATTCCCCACGCCGAAGTAGGTCTTGCCCAGACCAGCCTGTTTATCGTCGAAATAGAAATAAAAGACCGGCGATGCTTCGCTCACCCGGATGCTCGCATGCGGGCCAGGAATGATTGCCTTCGTCTTGGCCTTCATGATTCCATAGGTCATCGCGGAAGCCATGTACCCGCCGCTCTTCGCGCCCTGATACGACGCTCGCTCGAGCACGATCATCTGCGCCTTCCCTTCTCTGTCTTTGGTCATGAGATAAATGCCTGAGTCGTGTGGTGTTGCAGGATCATTGGCATCCCCCCTCGCTTCTGATCCCGGCGCCGGCGTCGCACCCGAAGCATTGGCCGTCCGGATCCCCGGAATCATGGGCATCGTGGCCGGAACAACGATTGTTTGCCCCGCCGGCTGCGTGGTCCCCTGGGAATTCGCCGGGCGGATCTCCGCTTTCGGATCCAGCATCACCTGCATCACCGCATCGCTCACTTTGGCTTTCTTGAGGCGAATCAGATCGTCCGGACCAAGATCGAAAATCTTGTTCTCCTTGCGTAGTTTCGCGACGATGACATCGTCGGAAAGGCCCGCATCCACCATCGCTACAATGCCATCCACCGTCAACCCTTCCGGCTTCGTTACCGGTGGTTTCGCGCTGCCTGCTTTCTGTTGCGCCGGCACTGGCGCCGCCAACGCTATGAACAATAACGCGCAGAGTTGCATCCGCATAATCGCTGTTACCTCCTGAAATCCCTTCCATTCACGCGCGGGCCCGCCTTACGATTGCAAAGCACTGCCCGGATTGCTAAGATCTTCAGTCAGCCAGACCAAACTGGTCCGATTGCTTAATGTAGATATCGCAAGCCACAAGGAAAACCCTTCATGCCGCAAGCCTCCCCTGCAACGCCCAGTACGGAAAAACACGCCCTGGACG
>DASYEA010000532.1:0-6040 GCA_036499265.1 Schlesneria sp.
ATTCCTGGGAGACCCCCAGGCGGACTCGATCCACTTCGCATGTGAGCAAAGTATCGAAGACACGGCGATTTGCGAGATCGGTCAGTCCGTCATGTCGGGCCTGACGGCGGATGGCGGCATCGCGATAGATGCGGCACAGTGTCTGCGACAAGAGATCCGTGGCCCATTCCAGAAGCTGCGTGGCTCGACCGGGAAGCAACGCTCGACTTCGGCGGCTGAGAATCAACGTCCCCAAGCGTCTGCCAGCGGAACGCAACGGCAACACGGCCGCATGTCCCCACAGCGAATCAATTCCCAGTTGGTTCAGTTCTTCGTCGCTGAGAATGTCGACTTGCAAGGATTCGACGGAATTTCGCACCAGACGAATTTCATGCCGACGCCAGTCTTTGGAGATGGTGGCTGGGAGCGTCACTCCCGCTTCCACGACCGGTTCGGTGATGTCGCCTTCACGTCGTGCGGCGAGGAAAACAGCCGCGCGATCCATACAAGCGGCCTCACACAAGCGAGCGGTGAACTCACCCAGCGTATCCAACGGTTGATCTGCGGCCTGATCCGTGATCGACTTGAGTTGCAGCATCTCGCGTGCGATCCACAATTCGCCCTGGTGCTGAATCAGTTCGCGTTCCTGTCGACAGCGGGACAAGATCCCCTGGCTGATGCGACCAAGGATTTCGACTTGTTCGCTGCGGCGCAGACCGGCGGGCCAGAGGGACGTGGTGGCCAATAGACCCGCGAGCCGGTTGTTCAGCTTGATCGGCACCAGAAAGAGTTCGCGGGTCGCTTGTGTTGGATCTTTTGGCGAGGCCGAGAGGTGCTCCACGGCTACCAGAGGCGAACCGCAGGTTTCCTGTAACTGATATTGGGCGATGACCAGTGATTCGCGATGAAGTTGTTCGATCACGCGATCTTTGAAGCGGAATTCTGAATGATGACTGATGCCGTCTCCACGAATCGCCAGTGGCTGCGTTTCTGCGGCAGCAATATCAATCAGAGCCGCAAAGCCCGTCGTCGATTCGACGATCAGCCGTCTCAAAAGTCGATTGCAACCGGTGATGCCGTTGCAGTTGATGATCTCGTTCAGTAACTGATTTTCTGCGTTGATGTGAGCGCGTTCTCGACTGAACCGCAGGACTTCGGCCTCCAACTGGTGGACCTCCGTGGCAACATCGGCGGGGCTAGCAGTGGCGGCGCTGACCGGTGGAGACGGTCGCATGCCGCGACTGAAGCGATCCAACAATAGCCCGAGTTCGTTGGCCACCGACGAAGCGTTGGTGGCAACGGTTTCAAATCCCGGGATGATTGCACCATCAGTCGACATAGTTGTATGCGATTGAAAATCGATAACAATGACGAACTCAACGACGCGTTTCTCTCCGCCGTTTCACCCGCTGCGTCAGACCACTGTTCGCAACGGGACCGCGTCCTGATCGCGATTGATAGAACTCTAATAGCTGAGGCAGGACGACGCTGCCATCATTCGTTAAACTCTGGTTGACTGCCCCAATGTTGCGCCAAGGAAGCGTTGTTGCCTTCAATTCGCATCGCACCGACTTGAACGAGATGTGGTGAATCGTAATCCTTGGAAGTGAAATCGACCGTTTTGATGTTGCCAATTGTCAACGTCTTGTTCGGTCTGCAGCATCTGACTCATTCCAACACTCAAACTGAGGTGCCACTATGCAGATGAGAAGCTTCTCTGGCCGTGACGTCGCGGGCAAAGCTGGTTCGTCGAAATCCAATATTCTTTGGCTGGGTTGCCTGGGGTTGGCGTGTTACGCCGCGGTAATTCAGTGGACGCCGACTGCTCATTCCGAGGAGCCTGCACAAAAGGTCGCCCCGGTGAAGTGGAAGTCGTTGTTCGATGGCAAGACGTTGAAGAACTGGAAGAGTTCGCAATTCGGCGGTGAAGGTGATGTCGAGGTGAAGGAAGGCGTCATTGTCATGAAGCAAGGTTCGGAAATGACGGGCATCGCTTGGGAAGGTGGCGAGCTACCCAAGATCAACTATGAGATCTCGCTCTCTGCTCAGCGCATCGACGGAGGCGACTTTTTCTGCGGTTTGACCTTTCCAATAAAAGACGATCCCTGCAGCTTTATCGTCGGCGGCTGGGGTGGCGGGGTCGTGGGGATTTCGAGCCTGGATGGATTGGATGCCGCCAACAACGAAACGGCACGCTATGCGTCATTCGATCGAGGACGCTGGTACAAGATCCGATTGCGCGTCAACGAGAACGGCCTGATGGGATGGATCGACGACAAACAAGTGGTCGGCGTGGAAACCAAAGGTCGCAAGATCTCGATTCGCCCTGAAGTGGAACTCTCTAGGCCCCTCGGGATTTCTTGCTATTCCACCACGGCGGGACTGAAAGACATCCAGATTCGGGATCTGACGGCGGCAGAAGCCAAAGCGGCTATCACACCGGCTCCGCTTCCGGACGCGAAATGATCATGATGCGGCACGCGTTGAGTCGGTGAGCAATGATGCCGATTCGCATGCTGCCACGGCGTCACGTTGCCATCGGGCAACATGGGTTGTTCGCGAAAGTTGACACTTGGATTTTCAAACAGAACGAACTGTTCGCATCTTGACGATTTCGGCGACTTCGTGACCGCGGCATTCAGTTTGCCAACAGTGAGTGCCAGTCGGTTGTAAATCATCAGCGGAGACGAGACTCTGCTGCAACCAAGGGCCATGTCGCATTTGTCTATGAACTTAGAGGTCGTGATGCCAGCCGTTGAACAGGGTCTCACTGTTAAATCACTTGCGGAAATTGCCTGGTTGCTTTCGCGAGTCGGACAGCACTCGATCCAAAATCAATTCGAGCCATCGCCGCTGGCACTACGACAGTTCTGGCAATCCACGAAGCAACTGCAGCAGACGTGGGACGAGTTTCTGAACAGTGAGCCCTCTATCACTGCCCATTCCAAATCGCGTTTTGAAGAAGTCGCCGCGCAGCTGTTTGCGACCGAATTGGTCACGCGAGTCTGGGCCACGATCCTCGCCAGCATCGATCGACAAACCGGGAAACAGGATCTGACTCGGATTGCCTCGAATGCCGTCACCGGCTTGTTGCAGATTCGGAATCGTTTGCTCACTCAGTTGCTGAAGCAGGAAGAGTCGGGAGCTTGGGGAGCGGACCTCGATCGGTTGCGAAGACGATGCGACCGCTGGACGGATATGCTGATCGGCAACATTTGCGGTTCTGAAGATGTCTTCCAATTCGCTTTCGACATCGATCGCGCCAAAGACTTCGCCGAGGAAGCAGCTGAGTCGGGTGAAACGTCGCGACCGGTGGAATTATTGGTCGCAGCCGGAGTCAGGCTGTCGTTGCTCGGCCAGCTTCCCAACGTGACGCTGGACTCCCCCGGATTTGAGGGGCTGGTTCAATCGATGCTCGGAAGCATCCCTGAACAAGCCTTTTTGGATGATGGAATGCTGCCATCGCGGCGATTGGCGGCGAAAGGCCAGAACGAATCGGATTCGCTGATTCCAGGACTGGACTTTTCGCGTTTTCGCGGACGCCATTCGTAAACTCCGGCTGGACTTGGTACTGCGAACAGGATCTTCTACCGAATCACTGAATTTTTTCGTCACAAATGACGAATCGAAGGGCGAATGCGGATGACATCCGCTTCAAGGCGAGCGGCGGGTCGGTCCTCACTTGCAACTACGATCCTTCTCGCTAAAATCGCCCCATCACCTTACGGTGGCTATAGCTCAGTTGGTTAGAGCGCCAGATTGTGGTTCTGGATGTCGCCGGTTCGAATCCGGTTAGCCACCCCTTTGGAGCCTTGTCCGCAAATTCTGTGGACAAGGCTTTTTCGTTTGGCATGCTTTCTCGTGTCCACAGACAGACGAATTCACCGATGGCAACAAAACGGACTTATCTCTTCGCAGGGGGCGGCACTGGGGGACACTTATTTCCCGGAATTGCAGTCGCACTCGAATTGCTGCGACGAGAGCCCGGTTGCCGAGTGTTGTTTGTCGGCTCAGAGAAAGATCTGGAGTCGTCGATTCTGGCGCGCTATCAGCTTGAGCATCGGCCGCTTCCCGTCGAATCGCTCAGCGTTCTGAAACGGCGTCCGATGCGGTTTGTCTTTCGTAACTGGCGAGCGTGGCGAGCGGCGAAAGCGCTGATTCGAGAAACATCGCCTACGGTTGTCGTGGGCTTGGGCGGTTACGCGAGTGCGCCCGTTGTCTGGGCGGCCGCGCGAGCGTGTGTTCCCATCGTGCTGCTTGAACAGAACGTCATCCCGGGTCGAACGACTCGCTGGTTGGCGTCATCGGCAGCCGTCGTCTGCATATCTTTTGCTGAAGCGACGGATCGACTGCCCACTGCAAAGCGCGTGGAAGTGACCGGCAATCCGGTGCGTCAGGAGATCTCGCAACTGGCGCAAGAGGTTCGACAGCCTACCGCCCCGCGAATGGAGTTGCTGGTCCTCGGTGGCAGCCAAGGTGCGGATTCCCTCAATGAAGCGGTCGTGGCCGCAGCGGGGCAAGTCCGTGAATGGCTAAGTGGTTGGCGAATCGTGCATCAAACAGGTCCACGGCTGGTGGACTCGATTCGAACCGCGTATCAGCAGCAAGCAGTTGACGTGGAAGTTCAGCCTTTTTTCAATGACATGGCGGCACGCTATCAAGCAGCGTCGCTGGTCATCTCTCGCGCCGGAGCGACGACGATCGCTGAATTGTTGTGCGGTGGACTGCCGATGGTGTTGCTCCCCTACCGACATGCGGCGGATGATCACCAGCGAGCCAATGCCAATTCATTGCAGATCGGTGGAGCAGCAACTGTCGTCGAGCACGGAGCTACAACAGATGACACCGCGCAACGATTAGCTGCGCAGTTGCGTAAGTTGCTGGCCGATGAGCCGCATCGCCAACGAATGAGCGACGCGGCGCGACACATGGCCGTTCCCAATGCCGCGGCCCGTGTGGTGGACCAAATTCAAGCGCTCGCCAATCGTTGATGCGAAGGGGAATATGTGGACTAATCTGGCCCACCGAACCCATCCGAGTCCCGAATTGTCAGCGTGGATGCTAAACTGGTGGTCCGCGCATCGAGCCAGCCCCGTTGAAGAAGCATTTGGAGCATGACCGTTTCGGCCGATATTGAACAGGCGTTAAATCAAACACTGCTGGTGGATCGCCACCGCCTGCACCGACAATGGCACAGCATCCAGGAAGCTCAACGAGCGGGGCTGCCTCACGATCAGCAATTGTCCAAATTTCAAGTGGCGCTGGACCGCTCGTGCCAGTTGCGGAAGCAGCGTTGGGAAGCCAGGCCCAAGCCAACTTATGACGACCAGCTTCCTGTCTGCCAACGCCGAGACGAAATTGCGGCCGCGATTCGCGATCACCGTGTCATCGTCTTGTGCGGCGAAACAGGGTCTGGAAAATCGACTCAACTTCCCAAGATCTGCCTGGAACTGGGGCGTGGTGTCGATGGTCTGATTGGTCACACGCAGCCGCGGCGAATCGCCGCCCGTTCGGTGGCCACTCGTATCGCAGAAGAGCTGAACGTGCCTGTCGGCCGTGAGGTCGGTTTCAAGGTGCGATTTGCTGATGCGACGTCTTCGCAGACGTACATCAAGTTGATGACCGACGGCATCCTGCTGGCCGAAACACAGAACGATCGGTGGCTTGATCAGTACGACACGATCATCGTTGACGAAGCTCACGAACGATCGTTGAATATCGATTTTCTTCTAGGCTATCTACACCGCTTGATCGCGAAACGACGCGATCTGAAATTGATCATTACCTCAGCGACGATCGACGCGCAGCGGTTCGCCAGCCACTTCGCGACAGTCGCAGGTGACGTGCCCGTCCTGGAAGTGACAGGGCGGACGTTCCCTGTCGATATCCTGCATCGGCCTCTGGAACCAGATGAGGATGGCAACGAGCCTGACCTGCAGGATGCGGTTTCCAAAGCGGTTAGTGAGCTGACCGCGCAGGGGCCTGGTGATGTGCTCATCTTCATGCCGACCGAGCGCGAGATTCACGAAGCATCGAAAACATTGCGGGGGCGGACATTCGG
>DASYEA010000533.1:0-3399 GCA_036499265.1 Schlesneria sp.
TCCGAACAGCGCACAATGCCGCAGGCGGTCCCAGGATCCGCTTCGACAACGGCCGCATGACCTGACGACCATCGCTCGCTTCACTCACAATCCTAACTCAAACCTCACCCGAGACGTGAAAAACTGACAGCCTCGGAGCGAAGGCTATCTTAGGTGAACCATTCATCGTTGAGTGCAACCGTCCGTTTTGCCGGATAGAATGCCGGCTCGATGCTGACGTCGCTCTAAATCATCATGGCCTAAGAGGTCTTCCGTGCTCTCTCCGATTGCCTCCCTGCCCCTCTCAACGCTGATTGAAAAACTGCGGTCAGCGGAGCTTCGAAGTGTTGATCTGACGACAACGTTCATGGATTCGATCGCCGATCACGATGCCAAACTAGGGGCGTTCGTGCATCTGGATCGTGATGTCGCCTTGCAGCAGGCCGCTGAAGTCGATGCGAAACGAGACGCTGGCGAATCGCAAGGCCCGTTGGCGGGGATCCCCGTTGCTGTTAAAGATGTTCTTTGCGTGAAGGGCCAACCCGCGACGTGCGCGAGTCGAATGTTGAAGGGCTTTGTTCCACCCTACGATGCGACAGTAATCGCGAAGTTGAAGCAGGCTGGAGTTGTGGTCATTGGCCGCACGAACATGGACGAGTTCGCGATGGGCTCGTCCGGCGAGAATTCTGCGTTCGGTCCGACGCGAAATCCTTGGGATACCGAGCGTATTCCCGGTGGTTCGAGCAGTGGTTCCGCGGTTGCTGTCGCAGCCCGGATGGCTCCCCTTTCACTTGGAAGTGACACAGGCGGTTCGATTCGGCAGCCCGCTGGTCTGTGCGGCATCGTCGGAATGAAGCCCACCTATGGTCGTGTTTCACGATACGGACTGATTGCCTATGCCAGTTCACTCGATCAGATCGGCCCGTTCGCGACCGATGTGTCTGGAGCGGCGCTGCTCCTTGAAGCGATTGCCGGTCATGACCCGCGCGATTCGACCAGCGTTAACAAGCCGGTTCCAGCTTACAGCCAGTCAGTCGATCAGCCGCTGGCAGGCCTGAAAATCGGTGTCCCCGTCGAGCACTTTGCAGAGGGGCTGGCCCCCGATGTCGAAAAGGCCGTTCGCGCGGCGCTCGAGGTCTACAAGTCGCTAGGAGCGGAACTGAAAGATGTGCATCTGCCGCATTCGAAGTATGCGGTGGCGACGTACTACTTGATCGCCACTTCCGAAGCCTCGAGCAACCTGGCTCGGTATGACGGCGTACACTATGGTCATCGGGCCGAGAAGTTCGACAGCCTTGGTGAGATGTACGAAGCGAGCCGTGGCGAGGGGTTTGGCGACGAAGTGAAACGCCGCATCATGCTGGGTGTGTTTGCGCTGTCCGCGGGCTACGCGGACAAGTATTACACGAAGGCACTTCAGGTGCGGCGGCTGATTCGCGGTGATTTCGACGCAGCGTTTGGTGAAGTCGATGTCATTGCTGGTCCGGTGACGCCCACTGCGGCGTTTAAGCTTGGGGAAAAGACCAGCGACCCGCTGTCGATGTACTTGTCGGATATTTACACGATCAGTGCGAACCTGGCTGGATTGCCGGGAATGTCGATCCCGTGCGGATTCACTGCTGAAGGGTTACCAATCGGATTGCAGTTGCAGGCCGCTCCTTTTGAAGAAGAGCGGCTCTTTCGCGCGGCCCGAATGTACGAGCGGGAGACGGACTGGCATACCCGCTTGCCGCCGATCGCGCATTAAACAAAAAACACGATCAAGAGGGGCAGAGGGAAGAGTTTGAAACACAGAGGCACAGAGAGAACAGAGGAAGACGGGAAAGCTTTAGGTCGAGTTTCTTGACGTCATTCTTCTCTCTCCGTGTTCTCTGTGCCTCTGTGTTTCAAGCTCTTCTTTCTTGCTCTAGCAATGGACTCAGCTGAAGTGAGGAGACGGTTGGCATGTCATATGACGTGATCATTGGCCTAGAAGTGCACGTTCAGTTGCAGACGCAGACAAAGATCTTTTGCGGCTGCTCAACGATGTTTAATCCAGATCATCCCAACGTACAGACCTGCCCTGTCTGTCTCGGCTTGCCGGGTGCATTGCCCGTTTTGAACGGACATGGGTTTCGCTTGGCGGTGAAGACGGCCCTTGGGTTGAACTGCCAGATCGCGCCTTATACCAAGTGGGATCGCAAGCAATACTTCTATCCCGACTTGCCCAAGGGATATCAGATCAGCCAGTTCGATCTGCCCTTCAGCCATGACGGTCATGTCGATGTGGAAATTGCCGCCGACGCTAAAGCAGGCAAAGCGGCGTCATCTCGGCGAGTTCGCATCCTGCGCGCCCACATGGAAGAGGACGCCGGCAAGAACATGCACGATGAATCGGGAAGTGGCCGCGACAGTAAAGTCGATCTGAATCGAGCGGGCACACCGCTCGTCGAGATCGTCACTCAGCCCGATTTGCGATCGTCAGTAGAAGCTCGTCGGTTCCTCGAAGAACTCAAGCTGCTGCTCACTTATCTCGAGGTATCCGACTGCAATATGCAGGAAGGGAGCCTGCGCTGCGATGCCAACGTCAACCTGCACGTCCATCAGCCCGACGGCTCAAAAGTGGCGACCCCGATCGTCGAGGTGAAGAATCTGAACAGCTTTCGCTTTACCGAGCAGGCGATCGAGTACGAGATTGCTCGCCAATGGAAATGGTTCCAGGAAACAGGCATCAAGCTCGGCGATAAGGGTGGCTATAAATCGACTCGCGGTTACAACCCAGATCGCGGTGAGACTTACATCCTGCGCGAAAAGGAAGAGGCGGCCGACTATCGCTATTTTCCGGATCCTGACCTGGTACCGGTGCTGATGAGCGAGTCGCAAGTCGCCGAGATCCGCAACGAAATGCCCGAGGCACCTGCTCCGCGACGAGCACGATTCGAATCGGAGTATCAGCTTTCTGGCTACGACGCCGCAGTCATCATTGATCAAGGTCGAGAGTTCGCTGACTACTTTGAGGGTGTTGCTAAAACCTGCAAAGATGGGAAGCAGGCTGCTAACTGGATCACTCAGGATGTCCTGCGCGAAATGAAGCAGCGCGAACAGTCGATTGCGGATTTTGCCGTCCGTCCGGACGTCCTGGGAGCATTGCTTGATCGGATCAACCAGAAACAAATCACGATCAAATCCGCTCGCGATGTTTTCGGTGAATTGATTACGGAGTCCGACGATCAGTCCGCAGTTCCGGCTGTCAGTCGAATCGACGAAATCATCGCCGCGAAGGGGCTGATGATTGTTCAAGATACCGGAGCGATTGATACTGCAATTGCGGGGGTCCTCGGGAGGAACGCGAAAGCAATTGCCGACTTCAAAGGGGGAAATGAAAAGGCAATCGGTGCGCTGATCGGCCAAGTCATGAAGGCTGTCAAAGGGGCCGATCCG
>DASYEA010000534.1:0-3517 GCA_036499265.1 Schlesneria sp.
CCGCCCAGAACCACGTGGTTTCCGCCGCCAGTCCCCGAGTGCCGACCGTCCAGCATGAACTTCTCGGTCCCCAGTCGCGAACAACGAGCCTCCTCATAGACCGTATTGGTGATGGAGACGAGTTCGTTCCAACTTGCCGCAGGTTGAACGTTGACTTCGATCACACCCGGATCCGGTGTCACCTTAATCTGCTGCAGTCGATAGTCGAACGGCGGCAGATACCCTTCCAACGCGACTGGCATATTCAACTCGGCCGCGGTGTCTTCGATCGCCGCGACCAAGTCGACATAGTCGTCAGCCGTTTCGGTGGGAGGCATGAAAACATAAAGCCGACCGCCACGTGGTTCAACACACAAGGCCGTGCGGATGACGGATGTCGGTGCGTCAGGATCGGGACGGCGAACTTTCAACTCTGATCGCTTCTCCAGCGTTTGACCACTGGTTCCCTGTCCAAATCCAAACCCGCGCGGTGTCGCTGCACCGACAACATGAGATTGTTTCGTCTTCCGCTCTGGTGTCGGAAGTGGAGGACGTTCCGCCAGCGGATCCAATTCGCAGAATGGAGCCCGCTGATCGGTGGGAATGTAAGGGAGCGAATCGAGCGGTAGCCGCAGGCCCATAGAGGAATCGCCGGGCAGCAGAAACATGTTCTCGCGACGAACTGGCCAAGGACCGCTGATCCAACGCGGCATCGCCTGCCACCACTGCCGTTGCAGAGGGATCACATAGCCGACGGGCTTAGTCAGGCCACGTTCGAATACACGCATGATGCGTGCCCGCTCTTCAGCGTTATCGAGTTTTGGATCGAGCGAATTGGCATTGAGGGGCAATCGCTGTTCACGACCCATGTAATGCGACACGTCTTCGAACGCCGGGACGATCCACTTCGAAGGGAGGTCCAATCGGTCCGCAAGCGCATTCGCAAAGCGCTGCGCTTCGACTTGATCCATTCGATAGTTCGTCGACTCGTTCGCAATCAGTGTGTCGTCATGCCACAGCGGTTGGCCGTCCTTGCGCCAGAGGCAGGTGAAGGCCCAGCGCGGCAGTGATTCACCGGGGTACCATTTCCCTTCGCCATAATGGAGCAGGGCAAACGGAGCGAACTTGGCTCGCAAACGGCGAATCAAGATATCGGCGCGGTCACGCTTGGTCGGCCCCATCGCAGCCGTGTTCCATTCATCGCCTTCCATGTCATCGACAGAGACGAATGTCGGCTCGCCCCCCATCGTCAGCCGGACATCCGCCTTCTTCAATCGCTCGTCGACCTCGTGGCCCAGCGTGTCGATCGCAGTCCATTGTGCGGCAGTGTAGGGCTTGGTGACACGTGGATCCTCGTGAACGCGAGTCACGGTCATTTCAAAGCCAAATTCGCACTCCGCATCATCGACAGCACCGGTGATCGGCGCGGCACTAGCCGGCTCTGGCGTACACGCCAGCGGAACGTGCCCTTCACCGCACAACAGGCCGGAGGTCGGGTCGAGCCCCACCCAACCTGCTCCCGGCAGAAAGACCTCGCACCAGGCGTGAAGATCGGTGAAGTCAATATCCGTCCCAGAGGGACCGTCGAGGGCCTTCAAATCTGGTTTCAACTGAATCAAGTAGCCAGAAACGAATCGCGCCGCCAACCCGCAATTTCGCATGAGCTGAACCAGCAGCCATGACGTATCGCGGCAGGAACCGCTGCGCAACCGCAACGTCTCTTCGGGCTCCTGCACACCCGGCTCCATGCGGATCAGATATTTGATGTCCTGCTGCAACCGGCAGTTCAGATCGACCAGGAAATCGATGCTGCGGCGAGGGGTATAGTCGAGTTGCTTCAGGTAAGCTTTGACCCGCGGCCCCGCCTCTTCGGTGTCCAGAAACGGCATCAATTCTTTGCTAAGCCAGGCCTCGTACTGAAACGGATACTTCTCGGCGTACTCGTCCAGGAAGAAATCGAACGGATTGACGACCGTCATGTCGGCGATCAGATCGACGGCAATGGAAAAATGCTTCGTCTGCTGGGGAAACACCAGCCGCGCCAGGAAATTGCCGTGCGGATCCTGTTGCCAGTTGAGGAAGTGCCCTTCCGGCTCGACCTTCAGCGAATAACTGCGAATCGGTGTCCGACAATGGGGTGCGGGACGTAGCCGCACCACCTGCGGGCCCAAAGAGACCAGTCGATCGTAGGTATAGGATGTCTTGTGATGAAGCGCTACCCGAATCGTCATACCACCGCCTTGCGATGTTCGTCATGGATGTTGCTGCCGAACTGTCACGCACGAATGCATTTCGTTTGCGCAGCCAGATCCACCAACAACGAGAAATCAAGTCAGCCACTGGTCAACCGGTGAACGAGAGTGCATTCCATGCACGGATCGTGCCACCAAAACAGTAGATGTGGCAACGGAATGCAGCATTCGATTGCTGGCACACGGTGAACGTTTCACAGCGGCTCTTCCGACCGGCAAGTTGTTATCGGGAATTGGGGCGTGGCTCTCGCGAACCGATCGCCTGTTGAGTAATATTCTCGCCACAGGCCGCTTGGTGAAATTGGCAGACACGCAAGACTTAGGATCTTGTGCCGCAAGGCGTCGGGGTTCGACTCCCCGAGCGGCCACCTTTCTTAAGCCGGTGACATTTGTAAGTTACCTCGGCGTAATACGTTAGAATTGCCATCTTTGATTATTGACGGCTTCGCGCCCGGTCACTACGATTCGCGAAGTCAAGCAGTGATTGCCGGACGTAGGCATTAGACCGGTATTTCGGAATCTTCCGCGGGGAAAGCTCAACCGCCGAGCCCCGATTGCCGATTCTTGGTCTGTCGGGCTCCGTAGCCAAGTGGCTAAGGCAGCGGATTGCAAATCCGTCATCGTCGGTTCGACTCCGACCGGAGCCTCTCAACGGAACTCATAGCACTGCTGTGAGTTCCGTTTTTTCTTTTGTATTCCCCGGCAAGCCACGAATGCCCACTTATCTGTGGGCCTCACTCTACGCATCGGATGGCCGGGGCTGGACCAACGGGGAGCGCCGGTCGATGGTGGATCGACTTTGACCCCGTGTGCAGCGTGAACAGACCGGGGTTTCGCGAAGACGCTCCAACCCCGGCCACCCAAGCGATCTTGCAGAGGGCCAAAGGTCATCGCCTTCATAGCCAAGGTCGCCAAGGCTTTGGGCGGATGTCGCTCGACGTTGCTCGCACATCGACTTCGCCCAAACTCTTGGCGAGATTGGCGACGTTGAATTGGGCCGTATGACACAACCTCGGCCGCGAACATTACGAAATGGCAGAATTTGTCAGTCCATGGCAGGGTTTTCGGGGGGTGGCCGATTTTGTCAGTGAGATGTATAGGCAGATTCTGAGTATGGCGGTGTTGAAACTGACACATCGATCTGCCTCCAACAAAAAACGGTTCATCCGACTATTTGGGGGGATGATTTGAAAAAGCGGACAGGCTGGTTCCCAATGGAGTTGTGTTAGCAGCACGCATTCCAAAGGGGGTTTCAGCATGTCCGCGGAGGCATTGTATCGTCAGCT
>DASYEA010000535.1:0-5578 GCA_036499265.1 Schlesneria sp.
CCGGCACGAACGTGCTGGATGAAAATGACACCGGACGGCGCGAGTTCCGGTTCGTCGAAGGCCCGGTCTTCACAAACATTCTGCTCGCCGACGAAATCAACCGTACACCGCCGAAGACGCAGGCGGCATTGCTGCAAGCGATGCAGGAGCGCGAAGTCACAGTCGGTCAGACGACCTACAAGCTTCCCGAGCCGTTCTTCGTGATTGCGACGCAAAACCCGATCGAACAGGAAGGGACGTATCCGCTTCCCGAAGCCCAACTCGACCGGTTCATGTTCAACGTGAAAGTCGATTATCCAAACTTGGCGGAAGAAGAGCGAATCCTTTCGGCCTCCGGCGAGCGCCAGGAGATTCGCAAAGTCCTCTCTGCCAAGGCGATCCTGTATCTGCAAAAGCAGATCAATTCCATCGAAGTCGGCCCGCTGACAATTAATTACGTCGCAAGACTCGTCCGAGCCACTCGACCGGGTGACCCATCGTCCCCGAAATTCGTGCGCGACATGGTCGATTGGGGTGCTGGTCCTCGAGCGGGTCAGTTCTTGATTGCCGGCGGCAAAGCCATGGCTGCGATGGATGGCCGACCAAGCGTTTCGTTGCAAGATATCCGGAAAGTTGCGGTTCCCGTCCTGCGACACCGTTTATCGACCAACTTTCAGGCGCAGGCAGAGGGAATGACATCAGAGACCGTCATCGCAAGATTGCTGGACGAGGTTCCCGAGCCGAAGATTCCGAAGTACGTGTGATCCGCCTGCTTCTGCATCAATCTGCGAAATCTGTTTAATCTGCGGAAGAATCATTCCGCAGATTTCGCAAACGGACGCAGATCAGAAGCAGAGTGTCTTCGACCGCGACTCGCTGATCTCACGATTAGCGTATTCTCTTCAGGATGATGAAATAACCCTCGGTTTGATCGGGCAACAGTTCCCACTGCTCTGGATGGTCCCTGTATTCGGGAATGTCGGAGGGCTGCTTGATTTCGCTGTAACGATGCTGCGTGTCGATCACGATAAAATCGGTGTCGTCCGGAACATGATCCTCGTAATTGCTCACTTTGCGGCGATAGCCACTGTAGTCGTACGAGCGGTCGTAGTGAGTGAATCGCGGATGCACGAAATCTGTGGAAGCAACACGACTGCTGGCAGGAATCTGGGGGGGAACAACTGCAAACAGGGCCGCACGTCGACTGGGAGCGTACAGCGTTCGCCAGGACCAGCTTGACCCGGGATCCCAAAACGAGATTCCCAGCGGACTGAGTGAAAAGAAGAAGTTTGTCGCCAGGGCGGTGGTTACCAGCAGCGATCTGATCAATGTGGACGAGAACGCGGGTGATAAGGTCACTTCCGACAGGCGGCCCACGATGATCTTCAAGCACTCGATGACATTGGGGATGCCTGCGGCGACAGCCCAGAAGACGATCGCGACCAACGGAGCATGGAACTGATGGCGAGGATCTTTCGCCAGTTCATTCAAGCAGAGGATGCCGAATAAGGGCCCTCCCACCGCTAGCCGACCAGGGGAAAACAAGGCCAGAAATGCGACGGGCGCGAGCATTGCCAACGCGTACAGCACCGTTGATGTCGAAATCAGTTCGCCGAACAACAGACCTGGCTGAGTCATCATCGTCTGCACAATTTGTTCGGGCGTCTTGCCAAACTTCTCGAAGTAGCGAGCGTAGTGAACTTCGGCACCTGACCGGAACCAGGGCATGACGACTCGCGTTGCCACCCACAGATAAGCGACGCTGCCGACGCTCATCGAGACTCCGACCAGCCACCATCGCACTTTGGAAGCTGGCCCGACGGCCTGGCGTCGTCGCTGCCAGAGATCGTGAGCGAAGATCCACAGACCGAGCGGACCAAAAATCAGCGCGTAGTCTTCCTTCACCGTAAATGTCATGCACATGCCCAGCAGCAGCCCGCGGAGGTTGCGACGTTCCAGTTGGTCCAGCGTCAGCAGCAACAAGGGAATACCAAAGGCTTCCGGGCGGAATGTCTTCAGATCGATTTCAATGTCCAGGAAATGCATCGGGGCATAGAGCAAGTAGGCAACCGACGCCGCGAGCGCGATCTTGTCTGATCCCGATTGCCGCCGCGTCATCCAATAGACGGGGAACGCTCCGAGCGCCAGTGCGGTTGATTCGGCCAGTTCCAGCAATAAGTGTGAAGGCCAGAGCACGTACAGCGGAATCAGGAACAGATGCACGAACTGGATATGCTCGCCCCAGAACAATCCCTGATCGAGGTAGCTTCGAAATCCTTTTCCGTGCAGGATGTTCCACAAATGCTCTTCGTACATGGCGGAATCGCCATGCGGGATCAGCAGATTGAAATAGAGCCGCCAGTTCATGGTCGTGAAAATGACGATGTACAGTCCGCAGGCCAGCCAGAGCCATCGAGTTGATGTTCGTGGACTCGACTCCAATGTCACATTGGCTGCCGACTGCGAAGGCTTGATACCTAGGCAAAACAATGTCGTGAGCCAGCCGCTCACACAGAACGCCAGCCAGAATTGCGGCGTCACAGTCAGAAACGTGACCAGCCCTTGCCAACTTACCAGTCCACCACCGATCCAGGCCCATTCCCAAAGATCGAGCAGGCACCACCACAGCGAACCCCACAGCCCCCAGCAAACCAATGCAGAGGCGATGCTTCGTCCGGTACGACGCACAAGCCAGATGGAACCGAGGATCCATGTCGACACGAGCATCGCAGCCACGGTTGCCGCGATGGAAGTGAATTCGACTGCGGCCTGATCAGGCGCACCGCTGGGGCCTGCTTGAACACCGACGAGCGACATCCAACTGGCCGGACTGATGAAATTTGATGTGAGTACTCGAGATGAAAGCCACGTCTGCAGGCAACTCGACGCGAGCAACACGGCGACGCAGATCGCAATGATCGCGCGAACCCATTGGCCGGCTGAGGCGACGGATACTTTGGCGGATCTCGATTTAGATTCTTGCGTCATGTGATGAGCGCGTTTTGCGCGCGTGATTTTCGGTGAGCGACCAACGGGAGCGTGATGTCATCTTCCGAGCGGTAGCTCGATGTGGGTTGAGGGCACTGCCCTCATTGGGACTCATCGTCGCATCGTAATGATGTCGTGGGCCGAGCAACAGGATTACATGTTGGTCTTCGCATCACTCGCATCGCCAAGGACTGAATTGAGAGCCGTATTCAGAACACCGTCGTGGCGGTGGTCCTTCGAATAGACACGGAAGATGCAGAAGCTGATCGGAAGCGCTCGGAACAGATCATCATCAGACAATTCCTGGGTCGCTCCGACGGCCGGGTCGAGCAAGAAATTCTGCCCGCCGGCGGGCAATCGCCCGCTCGGCCGATGGTAATGACGGGCCACAGCGATTTTGAGTGGGATCTGCTTCAGATCTGTGGGCAAGCGCTCTCGCAACCGCCGGACCACGAGATCAGGTTCGGAGAAGATCGTCGTTCGTTCGGCCGTTCCCGAATGGAAATTCAGCGTCCGTTCGCAGGCCATCTTCCACTCGACCTTACGAGCCAGTATCAGCCGCCAGCGCCGACCAAGCTCCTGCAGTTCTTCCTGCTTGCTGTCGCCCCAACGCATCACATCGACCAGGAACGATGATTCTGTCAGCTTGCGATAGTTGTCGAGTTGATCGAGCGGATTGCCCTGAAACAGATAAGGCATCGTCTCCGGAAACAATTCTTCCAACGCCAGGTCGACTGCACGCACGGTTCGATGAAAATAGATCGTGCGAAATAGGTTGGCTCGCGTTTCGATGAAGTTGATCAATGTCGGCAGGCCTCGCGAGTGGATGGTCAGGCCGGCTGGCGTAAAAAAGGAGTAATGCAGAATGCGATTCAGATCGAACGCCTTGGTATTGTAGCCCGACATGTAGGCGTCACGCAGTACGAAATCCATGTTGTCGACGGTGTAGATACCGCTGAAGAGTGACCGCAGTTTGCGTAACCAGTCGGGATGCCCTTCTTCGGCGGCGGCATCTCGCTTGGGCCGACGAATCAACCAGGAAATCTGCTGGGGATCGAGTTCTTCGAGCGGCTGAAGCTGGCCGTTGGGATTGCGGCGAATTCGACGCAGCAAATCGCCAAGTTCGTGCTCAATGACCACGCCACCGATGTCCTCGTGCGTGATGTCGAACTGATGCAGGAAATGCTCGTCAAAGAAATGGCCGAATGGACCATGACCGACATCATGCAGCAACGCGGCCATTCGCAACAGGCTTTCGACGTACGCTCGCGACGGAACATTGCGACACGATTCAACCAGCGACTCATACCAATGCGAGATCGCGACGGACGACAGATGCATTGCCCCCAGGATGTGTTGGAATCGCGTGTGTTCGGCTGAAGGAAAGACCCACCAGGCGGTTTGCAGCTGATGAATCTGTCGCATCCGCTGAACCCACGGATGATCGATGATTTCCTGCTCGGCGACTTCACCAGCGGGAAGACCCGAACGGGCAATAAACGGAATGTATCCGTGAATCGGATCGTGTGACAAACTCTCGTTGGCAAAATCGCGGGCCATTCCACAAACCTCGAATCCAGTCGAACAAACAGAGCTGTCCCACAGGATAACCGAGGCACGCCAATGCAGACAGAGCAGCCAGAGCACAACAGTAGAAAGATTCAGTGATCACGCGCAGTCGCCACAAAGATCGGGCCGACTATGCCATTCGTGTTCGATTCCTTGCATGAGCAGCGCACAATCGAATTCGATCGATCCTTTGGGGAAGAAAGCCTCGTTGTCAAAGAAGCTCGATTGAACCTCATCAACCGCCAGCGGCTGAACAGCCCAGTTCAAGCAGTGGAGTTCCAACCCTTGGTAGCGACCTTTGGCATTGCTCTCGGAGTAACCCAAGGCACCCATTTGAAAGTATTCGGATGCCTCGTCAATTGATTTGAACAGCGACGTGTCTGGAAGTGCAGGGGTGCGGTGGCATCGCACGGACATTGCCGTGTCATCGTCATCGCTCTTGAGGGCCACAGACAAATCGTTGTCGGTTTCGCGGACTTCAAATTTGGCGTGATGATGCACGCCAGGGAAGATTCGTCCACCGGCCAGCGTATTCATCCAGGAATCGGTATCACGACGCCGGACATACACACCAGATTTGGCCGCCCCTTGATCATCCCATTCGACAGCAACCCGGTGTGCCGCGTTTTCCGACGAGATGCCGCACCACGCCGGCAGCAGTTTGGGCCGAACCTGCTTCAAGCGGATCAAACAAATCCCGACAAAGCCGAATCCGCGAAACGTCTGAGGGCGAAAAGGCGATGGCAGCAGAGGAGCCAACACAGCCGGATCAACTCGGTAGTTCACCAGTATTCGACGATCGATGACGCCGCGGATGACGGGGATCTTCATGGATTGTTCCTCCGCGGCAGTAACCGTTCGCCGGAGCACTCGATTAACTGGACTGCAGTACTCCGTAGTCCAGCCATCGCTTGACCTGAGGATCATCCTCCAGCAAGTTGCACCAGAGAACTTGCGGAATCTGGTTCGCGAATTGCGCAAAATTGGCATCGACCAGGCCAGCTTCGCACGCTTGATGCAATGTGGTGTTCCGCGGCAGGTT
>DASYEA010000536.1:0-2995 GCA_036499265.1 Schlesneria sp.
TTCGCAGCCATTTTACTGGCGAATCTCGCCAATTCCGGGTAACGAGCACGGTTTCGAACGATTTATCGCTATCCGGGTGCCCCATCAACCAAGAAGAAAAGGGCGTGATGTCAACACCACGCCCTTTCGCTGGCTGCTTTGGACCGAGACGTTATTTGACTCGAACGAGCTTCATCAGGCGACCGGCAACGTTCCAGTCCTGAACATAGAGGTTGCCTTCTTTATCCCAGTATGATCCGTGCGTGCCGTTGAAAATTCCTTCGATCCACTGATCTTGTGGTACGTTAAAGTTCGCTCGTTTGCCGGGTTCGGGGGTGTCGCCCAGGACAGCTGAGATCTTGTTGTCCTTGCCGATGATCACGACACGACCATACAGGTCGGGGACGCTGACGTAGTCGCCCTGAACAGCGGCGGATGTTGGCATTCCCAGGCCGGTGATCACTTCGTCGATGTATTCGCCATCGAGAGAATAATGCAGCAGACGACCGTTGGGTTGATGGTTGCGATCGCAAATCAGCAGGCGGTTCGGCTCGTAGCGGGTGTCCAAGACCATCCCGTGGGCCGTATTGAACTCTTTCAGATCATTTCCTTTGGTGCCAAAGTGCTTAAGGTACTTACCAGCCTTATCGAACTTGAAGATGTGATTGCTGGCATAGCCGTCGGACAGAAAGATCTCTCCATTCGCAGCCACTGTAATCGCTGTCGGGCTGAACTGCTTCAGTTTCAATCCCGATTCTTCGGGGAACGGAAGCTTCAGGACGACGTCGCCTGTGTCAGCCTTGAATTTGATTCCTTCCGCGTTCGCATTGCGGGCACCGTAGATAAATTCGCCATCCGCTTCATCACGAATTTTCATATCGTGCAGCCGCGTGTATTCGGGACCAACCAATCGGCGGACCAACTTCCCTTCAGGCGAAAACACAAACACGCCCATGTCGGCGCTAGTATAGATGTTGCCCGCTTTGTCGATCACAACCCCCCCGTGAGTTGGGCCGATCTGTGATTTACCGTCTTCGCTCAATCCCCAACCGGGAACGGTCTCGAACGTCATCACGCCTTGCCCCATTCGCACGGCCTTCGCTTTGTCAGCCGCGAAACTCGACGCGGCCAGGCTGCAGACCAACGCAATACACAGGAACAGCGAACGCTTTTTCACAGTTGAAACTCCCGGGGATACGTCAAGGTGAAATGACAGGATATCAGTCGAAGGGACTGACAACGCATAGCAGCGCGATTATGCGTCGGCTCCTGCGGTATTTCAACCGGCGGTGGAGCTTCGGCAAATCTGGAAGTACCGGCACAAGACGCCATTGGCTTCTGGCGTGACTAGGCTACGATACTTCTACTATGACATCATTCCGCTTTTCGAAATGGGACGGTTCGCAGCAGTTTTCTCCGCAATCGGCGGACAAGCTATTCGATGAACTGAGCCAATACTTGACCGAATACGGCGAGGAAGTTCTTGAATCGATGCAGGATTGGGAGGAAACCAATCCCGAAGTCCTCGACATGCTGATGAAGCAGGGCTACATCGAAAAAGACGAGGCGGGTCAGTACCGCGTCACTCCCAAGGGAATGCGGCGAGTCGAAAATAAGGCGCTCGAAGAGCTGTTCGATATCCGCCGTAAGGATCATTTCGGAAAGCACGAAACCGAAATGCGGGGTGCCGGCCAAACGACGCTCGATGAAAACAAGCCTTACGAGTACGGCGATCCCGTTTCGAATTTGAACCTGCACGAAACGATGCGCAACGCAATGCAGCGGCAAAGCAGCGGTCCGCCAATTCGTATCACCGAAGATGATCTGGTCATCCACGAAACCGAGTATCAGACCAGTTGTGCAACGGTTGTTCTGCTCGATATGTCCGGCAGCATGACTCGATTCGGCAAGTACGGCGCGGCGAAGAAAGTCGCGCTGGCGATGCAGTCGCTGGTCCGCGGCCGCTATCAGGGTGACTTCCTGCAGACAATTGGCTTCTATTCGTTTGCTTCGCCACTGACTGAGCGAGAACTCCTGTATTCCGCTCCCAAGCAGGTCAGCATTTACGATTCAAGAGTGCGATTGCGGATCAACCTCGATCAACCTCCGAAATTTGTGCCGCAGCATTTCACCAACATTCACGCCGGACTGCAGATGGCTCGGCGAGTCTTGAAGCGGCAATCGGCGCAGAACCGACAGATCATCATCATCACCGATGGCGAACCGACAGCCCATGTCGAAGGCCGTGATGTGATGCTGATTTACCCTCCCTGCGAACAAACGGCGCAGGTGACACTCGCCGAAGCCAAGCGATGTTCGGCCGAGGGAATCCATGTTTCCAGCTTTGCCCTGATCGAGGATTACTTCTACCTCGAACTGGTCAACTTTGTGCAGCGATTGGCACAAGTGACCGGGGGCGTCGCCGCTTATTGCAACGCAGGCGACCTGGGAAACCTGGTCATCGACAGCTTCGTCGGCGGCCGACGGAAACGTCGAGCGGTCTGAATTCGGAAGGCACAAATGAGCTTCGCAGACCTATTGATTTGGTACCTGTGGCGCTTTTTCGGACAAGACCACCAATAAACAAAACGGTCCTGATTCTCATCAGGACGGCAAGTGCTGTTGTCAGGTTAATCGGACACTCAGGTCATCAGTTCGGTGGGAACGAATTCGGTGGCCATGGGAAGTAAGGTGCCAGTGGATCCGCATGGACGAGGGTTCCACGTCTGGAGGAAGTCCGCCTCCGCCCTTTCGCGTTTCAAGAATACGAAGCAGTTTCGTCTGGTCGCCACGTCAGGCATGCTCCACACCACCCGTGGTGATTTGGAAAAGAACAGTGGGCGTAAGCAATTTCGACATATTGGCAGATAGTGTGATCCAAGACAAAAACCACCCCGGTGAATTCACCGGGATGGTCGATCGCTGCATTTCTGTCAGGCTATCGTCATGACACTGGGATCATGGGAACAGTGTGCCGGTAGGTGGAAAGTTGAAGTACGTCCGGCCAGGTGAGCTG
>DASYEA010000537.1:0-4641 GCA_036499265.1 Schlesneria sp.
GTGTTCGCCAAACTTCCATGACTTCGTTGGCGGAAAGCAGGTTGCCAATCATCAATCCAGGAAGTTCGGGCAGATCGCGTTCTTGCCGTTTTAACAGTTTCACGATATCGGCTGGCCCAAGCTTGCCCGTAGGTGAGAATGACCTCAGTTTGTCGCTGAGCTGCTTGGGAGAGAAGTCCCGCTTACGATCGGTCGTCATCGCCTCCAGCCAGAAGTGCGCCTCTTTGGGATCGAGGCCGCTCGGCAGGTCCAGCGAGTCCCAGGTGATATCCCAACCGTAGCACTCGGTCTTCAGTCTGGCGAGTTGGCTCAAGCAACTCACCTGGTCGAAGGGCTTTGGCTCGCTGCGTTGCGACACTTTACGGCGCTGGTGAACTCCCCGATCCCAATCATCGGGGTCCAACTTGATCTCACGAGCGATATCCAGATTCATAGCGATCGCTGGTGCCGCAGTTTCAACAGGCGCCGACTTCGCAGGCTTTTCTGCTTTGGTAGCCGTGATTGATGCCGGCTTGGCCGCGGGAGTCGCCGCCGCTGGTGTTCCGGTTTCGGCATAGCCTTTCTTAACCTTCTCGGCGACCAGCTTGTCATACGATTTGCCCGCTTCGTCTTCTGAATCGAATTCCTTCGTCTGAGTTTGGCCGGTCGTTCCTGCCTTACCAAAGGTCACTGTGTGAGACGACCCGGACAGCTCAATCTTCCAGAACTTGTGTGATGATCCGTCTGCAAATTCCATTTCCCGCGCAGGACGCGATGGTACTAAAGTGGCGGCGACAGCGGGGGTATCTGCCTTGCGATTGGCTGCCTCCTTGATGGGCTTCGGTGCAGGGGCTGCTTTAGTTGGTTTCGCAGCGGATGCGACCGGCGCTGCAGTTCCAGTTTCCAGGTATCCCTTTTTCAGCTTCTCTGCAACAAGCTTATCGTAGGACTGGGCCGCTTCGTCCTCGGACGCGAATTCCTTCGTTTGTGTCTGCCCATTAGTGCTGACTTTGCCGAAGGTCACCGTGTGTGAGGATCCTTCCAGTTCAATACGCCAAAACTTGTGCGAGGTTCCTTCTTCGAATTCCATTTCACGAACTGGACGATCCACAGAATCAGGAGCTGCAACGGCCTTTGCCATGAGATCGGATCCTCTGAAGTGTATTCCAAACGCGCTGGTATTTGATCCGTTCTATGATGGTGACGTGAGTAAGCCGTGAACGGATGTCGAGATGATGGCGAATGGTATTCTGCCAGAGAGAACGCCCGATCGGAAAGCGAAGACGCTACAGATTTGCGGGCGGTTTCGCCTTCACCCTATTTACCTGGAGCGGTCCGAGTGAGATCCTGAGACCATATCAGGCAGCGATTTCGAATCGCTGAGTGCCAAGATGTCGATTTCTAATCTTAATCTGCGTCTCTCTGCGAAATCTGCGGAAGCAAACTCGATCCGCAGATGATGCAGATTTCAAAGATCATGTAAAACGATTTTTTGAGGGACACATGATCGTGGCTGAGACAGTCGACTCGCCTAGATCGTGGTCGAGAGGGACGGTAAGCAGTTTACTCTGCTGGTGGTTCCGGCTTTTTTTCCGGTGGTTTTGGACGGATCTTTCCCGACTGCACGTCCTTGACGACTTCGGCCAGGATCGCGGCGTCTTTTGTTTTCAGCACGTGTTCGACACGCGATTCCGGAGTCCCTAACCGCAGCATGATATCGCGAGCGGAATCCCATAGCTTGGGCTTCTTCTTGTCGCTCGCCAGATACAATTCCGCGACCAGTTCGCTCAACCGTTGCTCGTCCACCTGCGGGCGGTTGTCGTAGTAACGCTGAATGACCTTCTTTTGAAAACGGGAATAGTCGCGGTCGGCCATGAAAGACTCCATTTGTTAGCTGTTCAAACGACGCTCCGCGCCGCGGTCAGTGATTCAGATCGCTGCGACAGTCACAGCGTTCACTACGAGACGCGTTTGTAGAAAGGCAGTGGTGCCACGGTTGCCGCTTCTCGCTTCCCTCGAATATCGACTTCGATAGCCGTCCCCGCAGCGGAATGAGCCGCATCGACGTAGCCCATCGCAATCGACTGCTCCAGCGTCGGCGAATACGTTCCCGAAGTGACTTGGCCGATCCGCTGGTTGCCGACATACAGTTCGGAGTGCTCACGTGCAATGCGTCGCGAAGCGAGCTTCAATCCGACGCGGACAGGACGATTCGGCTGCGTCTTGATCTTTGCCAGTGCCTCTTTGCCGATGAAGCCAGGCTTGTCGAGTTTCACGGCAAATGCGAGACCGGCCGTCAGTGGATCGACTTCTTCGAGCAATTCGTGGCCGTAAAGCGGCATCGCCGCTTCCAGTCGCAACGTGTCCCGACAGCCAAGGCCACAGGGAACTATGCCGTCACTTTGGCCTGCATCGAGCAGTTGTTGCCAGATGCGCGTGCTTCCTTCAGCCCCTTCGGCAATCGTGATCTCGAAACCGTCTTCGCCGGTGTAACCCGTTCGACTGATGAATGCTTCAGTCCCCGCGACTTCGCCAGCACAGCCCGAATAGTATTTCAGCGAGCCCAATTCGACATCGGATCGCGTCAGCCGCGACAGAATTCCCAATGCTTTTGGGCCCTGGATAGCGATCATCGACGTGCCGGTTGTCTGGTCGGCAAACTCGAAGTCTTTCGCATGATTCGCCGGGTCAATCTCGGCGGCATGCTTCTCGATCCACGCGACGATCTTCAGTCGATTGCTGGCGTTCACGACCAGGCCGTAGTGCAATGAATCGATCTTGTAGACGAGGATGTCGTCCAGGACCCCGCCGTCGTCTCGACAGACCAGGCCATAGCGAATCTGACCGTCAACAAGATTGTCGACGCGACAGGTCAGCAAGCGACTGAGAAACGGTTCGGCATCCAGTCCGCTAAACGACAATCGTCCCATGTGAGAGATGTCGAACAGCCCCGCTGCCTTACGCACGGCTTTGTGTTCATCGACGATGCTACTGTACTGAACGGGCATCTCCCAACCGCCGAATTCGACGATCCGGCCATTGTGCGACGCGTGCCAGTTGTACAAGGGTGTTCGTAACAGGGGCTGACTGGAAGGTTCCATATCGTTGCTTCCGAAAAACATCCGTGAGTAATCGCGCCGCGGCCCTGCAGTGTCAGATCATTCGCACGAGAACAGGAGTGCCTTCATGTATTCGCGATTCATCTGGGCGATGTTACTCAGCTTGATACCGGCCGGACAGGCGGCTTCGCACTCAGCGGTATTGCTGCAGTTGCCGAACTGTTCAGCATCCATCGCGGCCACCATGCTCAGCACGCGCTTGCTTCGTTCGGCCTGACCTTGAGGCAGGTTGGCCATGTGCGTCACCTTGGCCGAGGTGAACAGCATCGCGGAGGCATTCTTGCAGGAGGCGACGCAGGCCCCGCAGCCGATGCAGGCGGCCGCGGCCATCGCGTCCTTCTGCATGTGACCGGGGACGGGAATCGCATTGGCATCGGGAGCCCCCCCGGTGTTCACCGAAACGTAACCGCCCGACTGAATGATGCGGTCGAAAGCGGAGCGGTTGACGACGAGGTCTCGGACGATCGGGAACGCCTTCGCTCGCCAGGGTTCGATCAGGATCGTGTCGCCATCGTGGAACTTCCGCATGTGAAGCTGGCAGGTGGTCGTGGCACTTTCAGGTCCGTGGGCCTGTCCATTGATCATCACACCACAAGTCCCGCAGATTCCTTCGCGGCAGTCGTGATCGAATGCCACGGGTTCTTCGCCCTTGGCAATCAACTGCTCGTTCAGCACGTCCAACATTTCCAGGAACGACATATCGGTCGAAATGTTGGTGAGCGTGTAAGTCTTCAATGCACCCGGTTTGTCTGGACCAGCCTGTCGCCAGATCTTCAGGGTTAGATTCAAACTCTTGGAGCTGGAGTGATTCATGAGAACTTACTTTCTGAACGGGGCCGCAAGCTTGCCGCCGCTGTCAGGTGTTCGACCTTCGAATTGCTTTAACATCAACCGAGAAGACTGTGAGTCGTAGGGTGCGTGGAGTCTTCGTAACGCACCACGAACAGAACCTGAAGGCTGGTGTGTTCCGAAGATTGCACACACCCTACTTGTGTTTCAATTCATACTCTTTTACTTGTAGCTTCGAGTCCCCAAGTGGCAGTATTCGAAGTTGAGTTGTTCTTTGTGCAAAACGGAATCGTTGCCGACCCCTTGGTATTCCCAAGCTGCAACATGGCAGAACTTGTCGTCGTTACGATCGCATTCGCCTTCTGCGGTCTGATGTTCTTCGCGGAAGTGGCCGCCGCACGATTCGTCGCGATACAGCGCGTCGTAGGCGAGTAGTTCCGAAAACTCCAGGAAGTCCGCCACGCGACCCGCATGTTCCAAGTTCTGATTGAACGATTCGCCAGTTCCCAGCACCTTGACGTTCTTCCAGAACCCTTCGCGAAGCTCACGAATCTCCTGAATCGCCTTCATCAGTCCCTTCTCGTTGCGGGCCATTCCGACGTTGTCCCACATGATGTGACCCAACGCCCGATGGAAGTGCTCGGCGCTTTGAGTCCCATTCACATTCAATATCGCCTGGACTCGAGACTTCGCTGCGGTCAGAGCTTCGCCAAACTCCGGCGCGTCCGTCGTCACTTTTTGCAACTTGCTGGTG
>DASYEA010000538.1:0-4283 GCA_036499265.1 Schlesneria sp.
AGGCCAAAAGATCCTCGAATTTGGTGATCGGTGTTTGTATCTTGGCCTAAATCTAACAATTTGATGCTAGCCGTCCGCACGTTTTTTCATTGCCCTGCGACGGAAGTTGCAATTGCCTCGCAGCGAGAATGGCATGGCTGATCAGTGGTACTATCGAATGTTTGGGCAAGATTTCGGCCCAGTGTCGTTCGACGAACTCAAGCAACTGGCTGAGCTCGGGTCCATTTCGTCTGACGACGAAGTCCGCCAATCCAGTGTTGCGGAGTGGTCAGCGGCCGGTACCGTGACGGCACTTGGTCTATCAACCGGCGGAGGACCAAAGTCGATCCTGGCGAGCATCGCCGAAGCACCAATTCAAAGCGCGCCCTCGGGAGCCAATGACTGGTACTACATGTTTCATGGTCAGGAAATGGGTCCGATTGGTTTTGACGAGATCGTCGAGTTCGCCGAGCAGGGGCAGCTTGAAGCAAGTGACGAAGTCAGGCTTGGTGCCTCAGGAAAATGGCGACGAGTGGGATCCATCGGCCGCTTAGTCGCGGTCCTGCCCTATCACGATCCCGTGGTTCCCGAGCCAATGCCGATCAAGCAGAAAACGGAAGCAAAACCAATCCCGGTCGTGACACCGACTGCAGCGGTGCCGGCTGCAGTGGCACCGACGGCATCGAATCCGGTCGTTCAGGTACCGGATGAAGGGTTGATCAGGGCACAAGCGACATATACCGCGACACAGCAGGCGGCTCGAACATTAGTGTCCTGGGCGCTCGCTCCCAATGTGGACCCGACCTGGTGGGGTTGGATTGGCGGCGTCGAGCGCGGGCCGATTGGGTTTGTTCAAATCTATGAGTTGGCGGTGGCGGGCCAACTTCAGGCGTCAGACTATGTCAAGAACGGCATGTACGGACAGTATGTCCACGCAGCCAATGTTCCCGGTTTGTTCAACGCCGTTTCGCTGATCGCTCAGGCCAAGCAAGCGTTGGAGATCGCGCAGACAATTGCAGCCGCGAATGCGACCAAAGCCATCAAATCGAATCCTGCTTTGGCGACCTCTGCTGCAGCCATTCCGGCGACTCCGTCTGGCTCAACCGCAAACTTGCAAACGGCTGCTCCCAACTCACCCCCGATCAAGAAGTCGGCTGCCGATATTCCGGTTGCCCCCGAACGAGTTGTGCCTCCGAAACCAGTGGAATCAATTCGTCCTGTCGAGGTCAGGTCTCCCGAGCCTCAACCCGCATCTTTCAGTCCCAGACCTGCGAGTTCAGGTGGTTTTACCGCGCCGCAAGCTTCATACTCTCGCCCAGCCACTCCGTCACGACCGTCGATGTCCGCGCGAAGGGATTCCGGACCTGGCGCATTCGAGGCCATTAAAGATCCAAAAGTTCTCGGTGGTTTAGGAGTCGTCGTTGCTCTGGTGGTTCTGGCCTTCGGCTGGACGTCTATTTTTGGCTCCGGAAAGGATCTTGAAATTTATCAGCACGCACATAAATTGATGAGTGATATTCGCACCGCGCGTACTCAAAAGGTGACCGACTTCAGCGTATACAAGATCCGAGTCGATGAGCTGAAAGCTCAATATGTTGCAGATCTGAAGAGTCAGGCGAGTAATTCCAGGCCGGTCAAACAGGCTTTGCTATTCGTACTGCGAGACGAATTCCCGCGAATGGTCAACGGCGACCTGAACGAGGAATCCCCTTCCGAAAAGAACGCCGCGGCGCACTTGCAGGACGCGGCCAAGCGTCTTGGCTTGAAGTGACCGGGATTGCAGCAGCACTGCGTCATGGTTTCACGCTGCGCGACGTTGAATCTGGACTGCGCCGCAGCACGATGTAGAGCTTGTCAACAACCCTCGACGGGCATGCTGACACCACTCCACCATGGTGAGGTGTTCGGGTGGAATCTTCAGCGAGACCGTCAAAAACGGCTCTGGTCGGACCCCGCGCATGACCCACTCATACATTTCGCGACTAAACAATGGCGTTGGGTATTCAAACGTCTCCAACTGGCCCGGAAAGCAGGCGAGATGCCGGGTCCAGCAGGCAACATCATGATGTCCCGGATTGCCAGGCTCGCGAACGATGACCAACTCACCTCGCGGACTGAGCTGCGCCAGCAATTCGGCGGTCGCTTGCCGGGCTGGGAAACAGAGCAGATTGTCCCGGTGTAAATTTAGTTCGTCCGCGATAATCAGATCAAAGGGGCGATCACCCAGGTCATCTGATCCATCCAGCTTGGCAAAGTGAATTTCAAAACGAGCACCAGAACTCTGCCTGGTGGAAAGTCGTTCCATCGAATCGTCGATGGCGTCGACTTCAAATCCCAATTCATCCAGCCACTGGGCCATTTCGCCACAATGATCACCTGCGACCAGAACATGCTCACCAATCGTGTGATTTCCATCGATCAGGATGCGCCGTAACAGCCGTGCGGGGAGTGGAGGACGGGCCATCAGCAATGAATCGCCGTGTGGACGATAGGGGCGAAGCATATGACATCTCCGTACGGCCCGCGCGGCGTCAGAATATTCGTCGAAAGATTGGAACGGGAAAGACAGGAATGGGACTTCTATGTTTTGCGACAGGCTGGGTCAAGATGACTCGAGAAGAAGTGAACTTCGACAATCCATTTCGATCGGCTACGAACGTAAAATCTGCGGATTATAAGACTGAAAACAACGAATTGAGGCGTATTCAAGTCCCCGCAGGAGAGTTCCGATGAATGGTGACGTGGGCTTTCAGGGAGCCAATTCCCGCGATGAAATCGCACCGATCTGGAAATTGCCGCGCCCGCTCCCATCGCTCTAAAACTTGCCATGAACACCCGATCCACTGGTAGCGGTTCCACAGAAACGGTGGGTGGTCTGGTTGTTTCACTGTTGTTCTGGCTGAGTCTGCTGGTCGCCACCATCATGTTCGCGGCAGTCGGTCTGTCGCCAAAGATTCTGGAGCGACTTCGACTGGAAGAGCAGTTCGACGCGAGCCAGTTTCGCCTGGTCCAGATGGAACAACAAAACGATCAACTCAATCGTGTCCTCGAAGCAATTCGCATAGATAAGGACTTTGCAGCGGAGATGACTCGGATTGAGTTCGATGCGATGCGTCAGGACGAAGAGATCATTCCGGTCGAGTCTGGCCTGCGGCTGACTCCTCGCGATCTGGCGACACCGCGCAGTCCGGCTGTGATGGCACAGGCATGGTATCGGCCAATGCTGGTCCCGTTTGCGGAGAATGACCAACTGCGGAGGAATCTGTTGACGACCTCGGCGGTTCTGGTCGTCGTTTCTTTCACCTGGTTTCAGTCTGCACGGACAGTTCGACCGGAACAGCCCGTTGGAAAAAGCCGCTCGCTCTGGCGTGGACTCAAAGACCGCTACGTTCGCTCCAACTAGATGATCCGGACATCTTTTGCAGGCTTTTCGCTAGAGAACGTTTGATATATCCGACAAGACTCGGGGTGCGAAGTTCTCGGCACTTGCCATTGTCTGCTCCTCGGCCTGCGTGCTTGCCGATTCTTCCCGAAATCGAAGCCACTTCGATTGTTTTCGAATTCAGTTCTGCCCAAATGAATCTCAGGCGGGCGCTTTGGTGGAGGCGAAATGTTGTCACCTGAGATGGCCGGAATCGACCTGATTGACGAATTGCAATTGCGACACTGGGCTCGCACGAACTACGTCGCGGCGGACACACGCGAATCAGACTGGCACCCAATCGTACTCGACGAAATGAGACGTCGTGATGAGGAACTGTCGGAAGGTCGAAACCACTCGCGCCAGGTTGGAATGCCAATTGACGCTTGCCCCTGATGGTTACTTGAGGTCAGTGCGGAGTCGACCTGAGACGGATCATTCCTGTCAGTTTGGCTGATCCCGTTCCGCTTACAGTTCGGCAGTCCTGACTGTCAATGTTGCAGTTCGCTCGAAATCGGTGTTCAATCTCCGCGGCAACGCAAGTCCTTTCATAACAATGAATTTCTACGCTCCAACTCGGTCAATACGTGCAGCGGCGGTCGCCGTTGTCGCATGGTACGCTGTTTGCATTCTGATATAATCAGGTTCAAAAGCAGACACCGTCGCAACTGCCGCGACTAGTAGAAGGAACGTGCCATGCCAGTCTTTCGATGGGGACAGGCTTGGGATCCCTTTCATGATTTAGAGCGAGAGGTCGATCGCCTGTTGGCGAGCGTCTCGATTTCGTTTTCTGGCCTGCGGTTCGGCCGTGAGTATCCCCCGGTCAATGTCTATGAAGTCACGGATGGGCTATTGCTGACTGCGGAATTGCCCGGGACGCGAC
>DASYEA010000539.1:0-3232 GCA_036499265.1 Schlesneria sp.
AAGGGCGCAAGATTGCTCAAAGTCTCTGCCTTCCATTTGGTTTGCTCGCACCCATCTTTAATGATTTGAAGACTCTGCAGCTAGTGGCCTATCGCAACGCCACCTCGATGGGTGACTACGAATATATCCTGACAGATCTGGGCCGCGAACGCGCTCGCCGGTACAGCGAAGAATGTACTTATTTCGGCGCGGCCCCCGTGTCACTGAAAGAGTACGTGCAGTCGGTGAAGGCGCAGACCATCACCAACTTCAGCACGACCAACGCCGATCTGAAGCGAGCGTTCTCTGATCTGATCATCAACGACAGCATGCTGCGCCGCCTGGGCCCCGCGATCAATTCCGGGCGAGGGATGTTTCTCTTCGGTCCGGCCGGTAACGGAAAAACGAGTATTGCCGAACGCGTCACCAGTTGCTTTGGATCGACGATCTATATCCCCAAGGCGATTGGCATTGATGGCGATATCATTCGCGTGTTCGATCCGATCATCCACGAACGCATTGAAGATCCTCCTTCAAGTGGCGGTCTGATGAAGGAGTCGAAAGTCGATTCGCGCTGGATTAAGATTCGCCGTCCCACGGTGATCGCCGGGGGCGAATTGACGATGGAAGAGCTTGAGATTCGTCAGAACCAGGCGACCAAAATCTGCGAATCCCCAATTCAGTTGAAAAGCAACTGCGGAACCTTGGTCATCGACGACTTCGGCCGTCAGCGGATGCCTGTCGTGGAACTGCTGAATCGCTGGATTGTCCCATTGGAAAAGCGGTACGACTTCCTGAGCGTTCCCTGTGGAAAACGCATCCAGGTTCCATTCGATCAACTGATCATCTTCTCCACAAATCTGGAGCCACGAGATCTCGTTGACGCCGCTTTCCTGCGACGAATTCCCTATAAAATTCCGGTTCCAGATCCGTCGGTTGATGAGTTCCACAAGCTGTTCGTGTTGATGGCGAATAACCTCGGTTTTACCTATGACAAGCGAGCCGTCGACTATCTACTGGCCAAGCATTACGCCCCAGTCCAACGTCCGCTACGTGCCTGCCAACCACGCGATATCCTGCTGCAAGTCAAGTTCTTCTGCCAGTACAACGATCAGCCAATTCGCCTGACGCCGGAAGCAATTGACTTTGCCTGTGAGACCTATTTCTCCGTGATGTAAGCCAAAGTAGTAGACACACTCCGTGTGCCGTGGTTTTCGTATTCTCGCTGTTCTGCCAATCAACGGCACACAGAGAGGCTGTGATTTTTTCAAGAATCGCGTTCTTCAAAGTTTGAGTGAGAAGCGCTACAACGGTCGGATGAGTAACCCACATCCCCAAAGCAAGTTCGGAGAAGTATCTGGCCGAGCCTCAGGCGCAAGTCGACGCGCTGAAGAACGATGTCGGCGAAGACGCGGGGGTCGCCGACCGCCGTGCGAAAGCCGCTCAGGAACGGGCAGCGCGTGAGCGTATTCAGCGACTCGAAGAGGCCCGGAAGCAGGTGGATGAACTGGCCGAGAAAATGGACCGTCGCAAAGCCGGAGACGGTGACAAGGCCCGTTGCTCCACGACGGATCCCGATGCCCGGCGAATGAAGATGGCCGATGGCGGAACGCGGCCCGCTTACAACGTGCAACTGGTCACGACGGATGAAACACGGCTGATCGTGGGCTGAGATGTCAATAACATCGGTTCCGACAGTGGTCTGATGGAGGGGATGCGACAACAGGTCGTCTCGCACTACGGTCGCTGTCCCGAGGAATGGCTGGTGGACGGCGGCTACTCGAATGCGGGCATCTGGTCGGTGGCGGTAACCGGTCTGCGATTTGATTCAACCGGATCGTCCTGCCAGTCCGATACTTCCCATACGCGCCGCACAGAAGTCCCTGCCTGCAAAAGAGTTCCACTCGCAGACCGCCCTCACGGTCTACTCAGCCGGAAAAGTCGATGGTGACTTTAACGACTGCAAAAAGTGTAGCAGCAGGCATCGGTCACTGATTGCGGATTTGATCGGTCCTTGAGGAATAGGATGCCTCATTATGCTGGTGAAGAAATCGCTCGGATTGTTGTTTGCTGCGGCTATGTTTGGTTGGCAAGCACCAGTTCAGGCTCAAATCGTGCCTGGCACCGGTCAGCAGTTGACGGAAGTCGCTGACGATTTTGAGGACGACAAATGGAGCTTCGTGCTGAACCTGCCGAAGGCCAGCAGCAATATCGATAAGGTTGATCGTCAACCGATGGGTTACTCCACCAACGGCCTATGGTTCGAGAGTGGATTCCGGGGAACACCGGACTTTGTCAAACGCGTCGACACGCCCGAAGGTGGGTTGCCGGGGAGCAAGGGTGCCCTCGCCATGCAGACACTGTATTCGGGGATTCCCGGACAGTTGTCGAACAAGTTCCAGCAAGACGATCTGATTGCGAATGTTAGTCAGAAATTGGGCTTCATGCTGCCCGCCACGTGGACCCCGAGCTACACCGTCCGCGTCTATGTTCCACCGTTCGAACAGTGGGAGCAGCGCGTGGGGAGTTCATTTGGCTTCCGCGCCGATTGTCAGACGATCATTAACAAGCCCACGAAAGTCGGCCGACTGTTTCGCACGGGCGGAACGTCAAAAGAGGTTGAACAATACTGGCCAGGTTTCTTTTTCCAGTTCAATGCCAAGAACCATCCCCAGCATCCAAAAGAAAACTCGGCGACGATCCTGATCCGATCCGGGGAACGTGGCGAAGACATTCAGGGCCCCGTCATCACGAAATCAGGATGGTGGACGCTGGGGATGACGATTTCGCCCGATGGTAAGGTTCACTATTACGGCCATGAAGGGATCGCCAACCTGACCTCGAAAGATCATCTGTATTCGAACTTCCCTTATGGATACAAGTGCCTGCAGTCCAGCACGTACTTCTTCAATGTTGTGAACCAGGACGACGGTCGAACCTGGTCGACTCGCTGGATCGTTGACGATCCAAAAGTCTTCGTCGCGACTCGTCCATATACGGCCCCGGCCCAGACGGCGGGAGTTCCAGCTCAGCGGATTTCGCAGACCAAGCCGATCGAGGCGACGACTCCATCAACTACGGCACCTGCGGTGACGCCTGCTGCACCAGCCCAACCTGTTGCTCCAGTGCAGCCAGCAACTCCTCCGGCAGCCGCGGTAGCCCCAGCCGCGACGCCCGCTTCGCCAGCGACTCCAGCAGTTTCACAGATCCCCGCATTGCAATCCGCTCCAACGGCTCCCACGGTTGAAGCGAA
>DASYEA010000540.1:0-2431 GCA_036499265.1 Schlesneria sp.
GTGTTGATGATTCTGACGGCGTGGATTCCTTATCAGATCCGATCTGTCTGGTTGTGTGTTCCGGCGTTCGTGACGTGGATCATGCTCTGGGGTTATGTCTGCCTGGTCGTGACTGTCATCTACTTTGCGCCAGCAGTCGGATTGCTGTGCGGCTTGCTGGCTGTGTCATTCCTAATCGCTCGTTCAAACAATCTGAGTCTGCATTGGTTTCGAGTGATCTGCCTGTGTTGCGCAGTGGCTGCTTACGGGCTCGCGATGATCGAATTCATTCCGGCCTACCAAGAGCATCAGGACTTGCTATCGCGATATCCAGTGGTGGACCTGAAGCCGCGGTTGTCGTACGAACTGGTCGGAACGCAATCGACAACGGGTGACGGCTCGATCCTTTCTGGCAGCGTCAATTCCTCTCCGAAGCACCATGAGAAATCGTTGAATGAGCTTAGCGACACTTTGCGCGGGTATCTCGACATCAGCACATTGCATATCGAACGTCGGAGGACGGACCGACGAATGGCATTTCAGGCATTGATGCGAGTGCATGAGGGATTTGTGGCCGACTTCATTTCACAACCGGGTGCCGGACGAAGCCGCACTCCCGGGGTGAAGCTGCTGCGCAAGTCCAACTTCCTGGATGAATGGGACGGCGTTCGTCTTGATGCTCCTCCCGATCTCATCGATCAGCCGCAACTTCGGAGGGAGACATCGATCACGAAGCTTGTTGATGGTGACGATCTCGTCATGGAACGATCCAGCGACAGCGAGATCACGATGGTCGGAGCCATCCGGGCCATCACCGATTGCCGCGAACGCTCGGACTTATTTCCTGACAATATTTAGCGACATTCTCTATGGGAGAGTATCGCCAATACACTATGAACCTCAGAATATCGCCCTTGAGGTGATACCGATAGAACCGAGCCACCACCGAGGAACTGCATGTCAGCAAACGATGACTTGCTTAAAGAAGTCAATAATACGCACGCTCGAATCACGAACGACGCAACCCGTGTTGCAAGCCAAGCATTTGTCGCAAGTCTTGACGGGAGTCGTTGCCCTTCATCAGACGAACTTCAGTCGGCGATGAACGCTGCACGACTCAAGCTACAAGATATTCTCTTCAGTCGCAGCACTTTAGACATGTTAGGCGATGGAAATATATCAGATGGGCAGTTGGCAGCGTTGAAGCTTAGGTTCAGGCAATTTGTGCGACCACTCAACAGCCCGCCGCTTCCAGCCTCGACTGAGATTCCGCCAATGCGTCTGCCGCTGGCAGCGATGTTGGGCGCAGTCTTGGGGATGCTGATCGGCGCGCCGGTGGGCATCTATTTCTTGAACATGCGCGATACGGGTTTGTTTGTTGGCGCATCCGTAGGTGCCTTTTTTGTCCCGTGGGCTCTGGATCGCGCGTCACGCAATGTAGGGTTATCTCGTTTTCTGATAGCATCGTTGAGTTTCGCAACCGCCGTCGAGGTGTGGACGTATCTTTCCGTCAATCCGCTAGCCGCGATCTGGCAGAAGCTGTCCGGCCGAAAATCTATCCAACGAATCGTTATCTATGTCGCCCTGATTGCACTGCTGATTTTCACACGCCGTCGAGTCACCTATGAGCGTTCAGTTCTCGAAGCGTCCGCGCGTCAAACAATCGACGATTGGTTACATGACGCGCTTGTGGTATTGGCGGTGCTCTTCCAAGTACGCGATGGCCAACTTCCCGTTGAAAAGAGAATCACAGAGCTAGGTAAGCGAATCATGGAACTACACATGGCACCGGCCGATCAGTTAGCCGGTCTCGCTGAAGAAGTGGTTGACGCTGCGCGAGACGCTGGCTTTGAAGGGCTCGATGGACGGACTGGTTCGCATCAAGCGGGCGATTCCGACTTGCTAGTGTGGGCGGATTCAATGAGCGGGCGGTACAACACATTTGGCCATATTGAAGCTGGTGACAAAGTGCGCGTGGAACAGAAGCCGGTCGTCCGCGATGGCGAAGTGTTCGACAAGGGACTAGTTCGCAAACATCGAGGAGAATGAGATGGCATCGCGCGGCGTCATGGCGATCGACTTTGGCACAGCCAATACGTACTTCTGTAAATGCCCGGACGATCAAGTGTCACCTAAGGGAGTCGACTTCGACGGTAAAAATGCAGGATTGGACACGGCTATACTTCATCGGGAAGGGAAAGAGCCATTAGTCGGCCACACGGCGTTCGAAGAATTTGGCGAAGCCACTGCCGACGAACGCCGCAGCTATCGATTTCGAGCCCAATTCAAACCAGACATCGCCACATCAGCGGAAGCTCGGAATGATGCATCCGCATTCCTCAAAGCGGTCCTCGATAATGCTCGCAAGAAGTTTCTCGACATTGAACCAGCGGATCGGCGTGTGATCTTCGGTGTACCTGCCGAAGCAGACCGCGCATTCCGAGAGACACTC
>DASYEA010000541.1:0-5959 GCA_036499265.1 Schlesneria sp.
CGAGCATCAAGTTCTGCAAGACTCCTGGACGGACTTGTTCTCGCGTTCCGCGGCTGTCGCCAAAGTGGCTGGCACGCTACGAGCCGACGAAGCGGCTTCGATCAGTATTGATCGTCTGCAACAAGCGGCTGTGGACGTGACGGGTAATACTCAAGTCGCGGTGATTCTGGTCAGTAGGGACTGGACGGTACTGAACGCCATCGCAACTCCGGGTTCTGATCGATGGAATACCGGTGAATTGCTGAAATGGCAGACCAATCAGGCTCCCATGTCGAAGACCGAACCGTTGCGAGGAAGAATTGACGCGACAGGAGGCAGTGGCGCGGCGCTCGCTTATCCGACAGCCGACTTGGAGTCGTACGTCGTCGTCTATGATTCTCAATCGCTGAACTCGACATGGCGAAATTCGGTCGTGGCAGCGTTGCCTTTGGCTGTGGGGATTGCGTTTCTGTGGACCTGGGTTTTGTCGTCGGCTGCCACATATTTGTTGTCTGCCCGCCTGAATTCCGAGGAAACGCGTCGCACTGCAAAAAGCGAGCAAGATGCACTGCGGAGTGCTCAAGATTTACTGCGAACACGCGATGCCGTCATATTTGGCTTAGCGAAGCTCGCCGAGTCACGCGATCCAGAGACGGGACACCATCTGGAACGGATCTCGTTGTATTCAACGCGACTGGCTAACGCGCTTCGGGCGCTTCCGGAATATCAGAGTGTCGTCACGCCCAGCTTTGTCCGACTGCTGGGAATCAGTTCCGTGCTGCACGACATCGGGAAAGTCGGCTTGGAGGACAATGTCCTGCTTAAGCCCGGCCGCCTGAATGCAGAAGAACGCAGCAAGATGCAAGAACATACTCTCGTCGCGGGTGACTGCCTTCGAGAAATCGAACAGCGCTTGGGTGCGTCCAATTTCCTGCAGACGGCTCGCGAGATCGCCTTGTACCACCATGAGCGGTGGGACGGGAATGGATATCCGATGGGTTTGTCTGCTGAAGAGATTCCACTATCGGCGCGGATCGTCACTGTCGCTGACGTGTACGACGCGTTATCGAGCAAGCGAGTTTATAAAGATGCCTTCCCACATGACGAATGCGTGCGATTAATCCGCGAAGGAGCAGGGACGCAGTTTGATCCTGATTTGGTGCGAGTCTTCTTGTCGATCGAAGCGGAATTTGCCGCGATTGCAGTTCGATTCGCAAACGTCGCTGAATCCAGAGAAAGTCAGAAATCTTCCCTGAGCGATGTGATGACTCGAAATCAGGAGGCACTCTTGTTGGATGTCGCTGGCAATTCGATGTTGGCTAGTGATTCCAGTCGATCGTCTTCGGTGGCGTGAACAGTAAGAGCCGGTAGCAACAGCTCCATTGATCTAAGATTGATTCAACATGCGCAAAACTGATAGAGACGAACACTGGCTCGAAATCTCGTTGATTGTCGTCACCGTCGGGCTGAGTTGCCTGATGTGGCAATTGACTGGATACAAACTCATCGTCTTGAATCTGTTTTTTCTGCCAGTGGTGCTGGCGGGGTTCTTCCTGGGGCGATATCGCGCCGGTGTCCTGGCTTCGTTTGCCGTGATCTCGGCCTCGATCGTCACGGCACTCAACCTCGGTGACTTCGCCGCGATCACTTCGCCATTAGTGATCGGGTTGGCAGTCACGCTGTGGGCTGCGGTCCTGGGCCTAGTCGCGTTGCTGGTGGGGACACTGAGTGACGAGCGTGATCAGACGATGCGTGAATTGCACGAAGCTCATGTCGGCGTCGTGGAGGTCCTGGCCAAGTACCTGCAATCAGCGAACCCGAAACTCAAGGATCGATCAAAACGAGTCGCCGAATTGAGTGAGGCGGTCGCACGCGAGTTAAAAATGCCCGTTCGCGATTGCGATGATATTCGTGTCGCGGCTCTGCTGTATGACATGGAAAACATTGAAATCACCGCGAGAGTGATTCGGAAAGCGGTTGGAGATGTTGAAACTCAACAGGAACAGCACTCATTCCATGGCTCTGAACTGGCGAACTCATTAGGGGTTGTCCTGTCGAGTGCGTTTCCTTTATTGACGAGCCAGTCCGAAGGGGACTTGTTGGGACAAAGCTCCGGCCCCGCGACGCTTCCAGCGGGGGCTCATATCATTCGTGCCGTCCGAGGATATGACAACTACGTACACGATGTGAAGTGGGGACAAAACGACGCCAGTGCCCGTCAAGATGCTGTTAGCGAACTTCGCCGCGACTTCGATGCCGAATATCCATCGTATGTCGTCGATGCTCTGGAACGCGTTGTTGCTCGTGACGTGCCACGACGGCCAGTCGATCAGTTGTTGTCGCTTGTCCGCTGATCGCCAGACGGGATCTCTGCTTTCAGCAATTGCCGGACAGCATTGAAATCTCGCTGCAGTTGCTGCGGAACGCTCCGCGAATTTCGCGAGGCTGTCTGCAGTCTCCTGGAGAGCGAAAGCGGCGATGTCGACGTGTGAACAGCACGACGTGACTGTTGCACCGCCTGTCTGAATGCTTGCGCCGACAAATAAAGCCCACTACCAAGCGAAGTCGCGAGCGCGACTGCCGTCGTGAGTACGATCGTCAAACGCAGACTTTGCGATCCTGCTTCGAGCAGTGCAGCGATTCCCGCTGCCGCCGGAACTGTGACGGCGCTTGTCAGTACGCGCCATCGCGATTTGCAGGGGCTTGTCTCGACATTCGGGACCATAGTCAATGCGTTCATCTTCCGTGCGAGTGTGAGTGGTTGCGAGAGATCCAGCGTAAACAGCGCCGGTAGGTGCGGGGAAGAGCAATTTCGCCAAATGCCGAATCCTCGCGACATGGTCGAGGATTTGTTACAAGTAACTTCCGCTGAATCCTGCCGCTCCCGCCATCCTCACGTGGAGTTATCGCGATGATCGTGCCCCACAGCACTGATGCGCCGATCGACAATTGTTCCTTGATGATATCGGTGATTGAAGAGCCTTCGAAATCACTGGTCGTGCAAGTTCAACCTAACTCCTCGGCCTCATTGCAGTGCTGACAATACTGCAATTGGCCGTCCACAGTGCCGCTGCCAACTCGATGTCCGCCCGCTGTGCATCCGGCACGGGCCATCGATAGTGCAGTCAATCACTTGAGTCACGTTTCAAACGTACGAGGATTTTCCGAATGCCTGCCGATCCAACGAAGACGTACGTCGCCAAGACGCTTTCGCATACGGCTCCGCTCGTCGGATGTCGTTTTGATCCAGCCGGGAAGTACATCTTTGCTGGTGGCGAAGACAACAAGATCGTCCGTTGGGAATTGGCGACCAGCGCGAAGGTCGAGTTCACCGCGCACGAGAGTTGGGTTCACAGTTTCGCCTTTTCAGCCAATGGAGAGACCCTCGTCTCGGGTGGCTACGATGGCCGATTGATCTGGTGGCCAGCCGCCGCCGAGATGCCAACTCCGATTCGTACGGTCGAGGCACATCAGGGCTGGATACGTGCAATCGCGCTCAGTCCGGATGGAAAGTTGCTGGCGAGTTGCGGCAACGACTTGAAGGTCAAGCTCTGGAATATGACCGACGGAACGCTCATCCGAGAATTAGTCGGACATGAGCGACACGTCTATCACGTGGCCTTTCATCCGGACGGAAAACAGTTGGTATCGGGCGACTTGACGGCGAAGTTCATTCATTGGGAAGTGGAGACCGGCAATCGAGTCCGCGATTTCGTCATTGCCAGTCTCACCAAGTATGACACCGGTTTCATGGCCGACTACGGCGGACCGTACTGCATGCAGTTTTCGGCTGACGGGAAACGTCTGGTTGCTGGTGGAATCACGAATGTGACCAACGCTTTTGCCGGGGTTGGGAACCCGATCATTGTGGAAATCGATTGGGAAACGGGCAAGGAGTCGATCGCACATCTGGTCAAAGCGAACATCAACGGCAAGGCCTTCGGTTTGGCACTGCATCCCGAAGGATTCTTGATCGGGGCCATCGGTGGCGGTGCAGGCGGGCATCTTTATTTCTGGAAGCACGATTCCAAGGACGAATTTCACACGCTGAATCTTGGAAACACCTGCCGTGATTTGTCACTGCATCCCGACAACCTTCAACTTGCGACTTGTCATCACGATAAGAATGTCCGCATCAGCGTGATGGCACCGAAGCCAGCTTGAAGCCTTCTTCGTAGCCAATCTCGCCGGAGATTGGGATCATGGCGCATGCGGATTGACCCAGGCCTGGCGACTCTAGCCACGGAAGACCTGGCTTGGAACGTGAACGAAGGGTAGGAAGAATGCGCCGATTGATGATCATTGGATTTGTGATCAGTCTCACTGCGATTCGCGGGTTGATTGCCGGTGAACAGCAGATCAACGGTCAGAAGTTCACTCTACCAGAGGGATTCACGATCGAACTCGTGGCCACCTCACCTCTCGTCGATCGGCCGATCACTGCGGATTTTGACGAACACGGGTATCTCTACGTTGCGGACTCGTCGGGATCAAATGATCCGGTTCAGAAGCAACTGGCAGACAAATCGCATCGGATCGTGCGGCTGCAGGATTCGGATGGCGATGGAGTGTTCGACAAGAGCGTGGTTTTCGCCGACAAGATGATGTTCCCCGAAGGAACGCTGTGGTACGACGGCTCTCTTTACGTTGCCGCTCCACCCAGCATCTGGAAACTGACTGACACCGATGGCGACGGAATTGCCGATCGCCGCGAGGAATGGTTCGCCGGAAAGACTTTAACTGGCTGCGCCAATGATCTGCATGGTCCCTATCTGGGGCCTGACGGGTGGATCTATTGGTGCAAGGGAGCCTTTGCCGAGCAGACCTACGAACAGCCTGGAAAGAAGCCTTTGATCACGAAGGCCGCTCATATATTCCGCCGGCGAGCGGACGGAACGGGTCCGGTTGAAAACGTGATGACTGGCGGCATGGACAATCCCGTCGATGTGGCGTTCACGCCGGGAGGCGAACGACTATTCACCACGACATTCCTGCAGAATCCCGGCGGTGGATTGCGCGACGGAATCATTCACGCTGTCTACGGCGGGGTGTATGGCAAAGTTCACAACGTCACAGACTTTCATCCTCGAACGGGAGAGTTATTGCCGCCTCTGATCCACTTGGGCGCAGCCGCGCCGTGCGGGCTGACTCGATATGCATCCGAATCGTTTGGAACGACGTATCGTGACAACGTCTTCGCGTCTCAATTCAACTTGCACAAAGTGTCACGCCACCGACTGAAGCCCGCAGGAGCGACGTTTCAATCGGTGGATTCTGATTTCGTGGTTTCAGACAATATCGACTTCCATCCGACCGATGTGATCGAAGATGCTGATGGAAGTCTGATCATTTGCGACACGGGAGGCTGGTACAAACTCTGCTGTCCGACATCGCAGCTTGCCAAGCCGGATATCATCGGTGCCGTCTATCGCGTCCGGCGCACGGGGAGTCAAGTTATTGACGATCCACGGGGAGCGAAACTGCGATGGTCCGATTTGTCGACGAACGAACTGGCTCGCTTGCTGGATGATCCACGTCCTGCAGTGCGGCAGCGTGCGATTCATCTCCTTGGGTTACAAGGACCCAAAACGATAGTTGCTCTGTCGCCACTCTTGCGTGTGCTGGCAGACGGAACAAGTCTGACCGATCAGGAACTGATGGATTCGACGCTCTCCCCGCGTCCGCGACGTGCATCGGAGATGGCCCGATTGAATGCTATTTGGGCTCTGACTCGGATTGATCTGCCCGAAGCAAAAGCACTCGTTCGACAGGCGCTGTTTGGTCCGAGCTTGACGGTTCGACAAGCCGCATTGCAGTCGGTCAGCTTGTGGCGTGATCGCGAGGCCGCTCCGCAGGCGAAGGCGTTGCTGAGGATCTGCAATCCGCAGAATCAACGGCTGGCGGCCGAAATCTTGGGGCGAATTGAAGACAAATCCGCCGTTCCTGATTTGCTGGCAGCGGCCGAAATCACGGAGACTTC
>DASYEA010000542.1:0-2603 GCA_036499265.1 Schlesneria sp.
GCCAACGACTTCAAGGTGGGATATTGTCGACGAAGGTCTGCGACCGAGAATCGGTCAACGTATTCGACGTGAGCCCCTGCTGGAACTCGTAGCGGATCGGCCAGCGCACCAATTTCGATTCCGCGACCTTCCAGGTACGCGGCCGGCAGGTACTTGGCGACACCTTTTCGCTTGCGTTGCGGCAGCAGATTCCGAATCCAATTCCAGACTTGGCGATGTGTGCGACGAATCTGGCTGGTCTTCATGGCGGGAAAGCTCCTTCTTTTATTGCCTGCGCGCAATGAGTGCATCCTGCCACATGCGAGCCTGACGGATTACAGAACAATCGTTCTAAAGCGTCAATCCGAGTTCTGACGATGACCTCACTACGTCGAGATGTCGCAATTCCTCTTGCTCCATTTCCACGATCGCCGTTACCATCCCCGGCGAAATCATATGAATTGATCTGGATGCCACCGGGACTGCCACTCATGGGGAATTTGGATAGCATGGCTCATTCGGACGGACAGTCCCAAGATGCTTATCTGGAACTGCTGAAGAAGTGCCTGACCGCATCGTTGTACGACGAGAGCGCGTGGATGGTCGCGGACGGATTCGGCCGCGATGGCATCTGGAACATGGTCAAGCGCTATTTCTATCGCCTGATGGCCAAACGTGGTTACAAGATCATCAAGGTCAAGCGGTTTAACGCGGAAAAACGTTCCAACGGCCTGGACTGGCCGATGTTCGGATACAGCATGGCCGGCAATCGACGGCTGGATAACCTGGAAGCCTGCCTGAGAACGATTCTCAAAGAGAAGGTTCCGGGCGATATTATCGAAACGGGAGTCTGGCGCGGCGGGGCCTGTATGTTCATGAAGGCCGTCCTGAATCGTTTTGGTGACACCACGAAAAATATCTGGCTCGCCGACTCGTTTGCCGGATTGCCCAAGCCAAAAGCACAAGCGGATCTGGCAAAGCCTGAATTCGATCTGGCCGGTTGCGAGTTTCTGCAGATTTCGATGGAGCAGGTGAAAGCGAACTTCGAGCGATTCAACCTGCTCGATGATCGCGTCCATTTCTTAAAGGGCTGGTTCTGTGACACCCTGCCGACAGCTCCCATCGAGAAATTGTCCCTGCTGCGGCTGGATGGCGATCTGTACGACTCGACGATCGACGCCTTGAATGCGCTGTATCACAAAGTCGTGCCAGGTGGATTCGTGGTCGTAGACGACTATGGCACGTGGAGCGGTTGCCGCATCGCCGTCGAAGAATTCCGTCGTCAACACGGTATTGAAGCAGAAGTCAGCACGATCGATCAATCCGCCGTGTTCTGGCGTGTGCCAATGCAAGCACAGCAAAAAGCCGTGGCGTGACCGCTGCGAGCATGGACACTCTGGTCGGCTGCCCAATGTAGAAGGCACACTCCGTGTGCCGCTCTTAGGTAGCCTTCTCGCTCCGCCGAGAAGTAAGCCAACTGCGAATCCGGGTCCCAAGCACATCGGAACGGGATGGCAATCAGGACATCATGTTAATCGGCCATTCTTCTCGTGGAACGAGAAGGCTACTTCGCGAAACAATTTAATCAAAGCCTCTCCCTGTGCCGAACGCCTTCATGCTCGGCAGTCATGAGATCGACAAAAAGTAGAAAACTTCGGCACACGGAGTGTGCCTTCTACTTTGAAGAGACTTAGCGTCAGGCGGCCCGTTTCAGTGGTGCTGATGCGACATTCGCATGAGCGACCTGTTTTCGCGTCCAGCGGTCTTGCCAGAGTTTGCCAAAGGCAAACAGCAGCGGGCCGACTTGTCGCCACTTCAAACCGAGCGTGGCCTTTGTCACTCGGATTACTGGCTCACCCACCAGAGTTGCGGCCTGCACCGTGAAGGCCGCGAGACCTGAAAAGTGCTTCTTGGCGTACAACAGTCGGCTGCGGAGCGAGTAAAACAAGCTGAGGGCGCGGACCTGGCTTGAGCAGCCTGCACCGACGTGAATCGCCTGTGCCGTCGCCAGATAAACGGTTCGCATTCCCAACTGTCGTGTCCGTTCGCAGAAGTCGACTTCCTCGAAGTAGACGAAGAATCGCTCGTCGAAACCCTGAAGCTGATCGTAGACGCTGCGACGAACCAGAAAAAAGGCACCGATAACTTGCTCGACGTCCCGCGTTTCGGCGTGATTCCACTCTTTCATAAAGTTCGGTGGAAACAATCGTCGCGAGACAGAATGCAGTCGCAATGCCATCGCGGTCAGGTTGAAACAGGTCGGCAAGCGCGAGCACGATCGGGCCACGCGTCCAGACTCATCCAGCAACTGGACTCCGCAGATCGCCACATTCGCGTTCTGCGGTTCATCGAGGTACTGCAAGGGGACGCTCAGGGAATTCGGCAGTAATTCGGAATCGGGATTCAGAAAGAGCACGTATTCGGTGCTGCAGACGGCCGCCCCCTGGTTGCACGCGGCTGCAAAACCCAGGTTGTCAGCGTTGCGAATGACTTTGACCGGCGCTGTCAACGAAGGGAGATCGTCACAAGAGTCATCTCGGGAATTGTTATCGACGACGACGACCTGAGCGACTCGGTCAAATCGATCGCAGACCGCCATGGAAGCCAGACATTGGCGCAGCATG
>DASYEA010000543.1:0-9812 GCA_036499265.1 Schlesneria sp.
TCAAGGCACTCTTCACTTGGATTCCGTCGACATCGATCGTCACCAGGCTGTTCGTTGTGGCGGCTTCTTCTTCCATCCCCTGGGTGTCCAAGTGGATGTTGATCTCAGCAATCGCCTGGATCTTCTTGATCACGTCGCCCAGTGGAACCTGGTCTTCGTGCAACGAGATTCGCTTGCTGAGGCTTTCTTCGATCTTCAGCTCTTCTTGACCACGCTTGCGATTGTCAGCGCGATACTTACCCTTGCGACGCTGGGTGATGTCACCCCAGTTGTCGCCGAAGTCCATCGGATGATCGTTGGTCACGTTGACGATGACACCTTGTTCGACGTCATCCAGTTGCTTCCAGAATGATTCTTCCTTGTCGAGTTGCAGCTTATCGTTGCTTCCCTTGCGGCGAGCGAAACGGGCCTTCCAGAACAGCGCTTCTGCAGTGCCGTCTTTCGGGTTCATTTCTTTCACTTTCTTGGCAACGATTTCGGCTTCAGAGAATCGCTGTTGCTTGTAGAGGTCGTTGAACTCCTCGATCATCTTGGCCTGATCTTGTTCGATGCGGACTTTCGTCGCGACGGAGTTCTCCATCTGACGGATCACTTCGTCGTTACGCTGCTTGTTTTCCAGATTTGGCTTCTGACGGACGATTTCCGACTGCATGCCGGAACGGGCCTTGGTCAACTGCTTCATCAGATTGGAGGTGGATTCGGCTGGCAAATCCGTACCTTCGATCTTGGCCATCGTCTGATCGATCAGGGTCAATGCCGCTTCCGGATCCTTTTCCTTCAGCTTTTCGGCCTTGAAGAGTGCATTCAACGTGTCACTGCGAACTCGATCGATGCGGACCATCTGTTCTTGTTGAGCAGCATCCAGCGGAGCTGGCTGTGCCTCTTCCGAGTTGAATCCTGGTTCCGAATCGGCGACTTGACCGTTCGTCAACTGGATCTTGGATCGGCTCGATCGTGGGGCCAGTTCTCGAAGGTAGTCTTGCAGACGTTGTGCTTTGACAGGATCGAGTCGTTGACCGGTCTGGTGAGCGGCCAGGAAGTTGGCGTACGCACCCTTCGGGTTGTGGCGATTCAGTTCTCGCATCCCACGTTCGTACAGTTCGCTTGCAGAGCCCGAAGGACTGATTTCGCTGATCGAATCGGCCTGGGTCACCGCAAAGTTACGGCCAGGTTGCTCGTCCGATGGAGCGAATGGGTTGTCGTTGGCATCGAATCCACTGGCCGTTTCAACGCGGGTCTTACGTGGGTCACGCGAGGCCACATTGGCATTGCCCATCTTCTCGGCCAGGTCACTCAGCACCAGGTCTGGTCGATCGGCGAAAACGGGGAACGTGACATTCATCAGCTCAGCTTCTTCAGCCTTGGCACGAGCGTCATCGTAACGTCCAGCCGTAATCAACTGGCGAGCCTGACGCAGCATATCGATCGCCTCGGTTTGAGCCGGCGACAGATTCTGTCGAGCAACAGCCGAGTTGACGTTTGCTGGTTCGGTTGGAGCCTTCTCGCTGACAGGTGTTCCCGATGTGGCTGGACCACGCTTGGCGGTACGAGCAACGTCGGTCAGAACCAGGTCTGGACGATCGTCGAACAGATCGTACGAGGCCTTCAAACGTTCGGCTTCGATCGCCAACTGACGAGCTTCGTCGAGACGTTCTTCCTGCAGAGCTTGTCGAGCCTTCGCCAACAAGGCCAGAGCCTTTGGTTTCGCTGGAGAAGCGGCGTCGCTGTTGGGATTGCGTGCTGGATTTGGAGTCGCAGCAATTCCTTCTGCAGCGCGACGGGCCGCGATTTCGTTCATCACGACTTCGGGCATGTCTTCGAACAGCTTGTAAGCGACGTTCATTTCAGCAGCTTGCTCAACCTTGGCCTGAGCGGCATCCAGGTTGCCATTGGCGATGTCCTGGCGTGCCATTTCGAGCAATCGGTTGGCTTGCTGCTTCTTGCCATCGGCAGGCTTGGCGTTTCCGCGTGCGGCACCGTCTTGAGCAGCAACTTCTTGCGAAGCGGCCTTCTTTGGTTGAGTGGCATTGGCAAACGTTTGCGTGCTGGTGGCGCGATCGATGTCGTTCAGAACAAGTTCTGGACGATCGTCGAAGACGTCGAAGGTGACTTCCAGTTCGTCAGCAGCCAAAGCGCGGCGACGTGCTTCGTCATAGTTTCCCGCCTTGAAATCCTTACGGGCTTGAACGATCAGTGCTTCAGCTTGTTCCCGCGGTGACAACTGCTGACTAGAGGAAGTCGCATGTTGGACCGGGTTCTCTTCCAGAGCCTCTTCGGCTGCGGCTTGTTGAATCATGGTGCGGTGCGGTTTCGCAGTGCTCCCTACCGACGCGTCGTCAGTCGCCCAGTCGGGAACTGCGGCTGCAGCCGTGACAGCTGCTCCTGCTGCCGGAGGTTGCATCCGGGCCAGGAAATCCGCAGGACTTTCGTTCTTAGCGAACTTCATCTGCGAATCCTTGGCGATTTGATTCGCCAAAGTCGCCATGTCGCGGGCTTGCTTACGATCGCCCTTCTTAAGATGGGCCTGCGCCTGACTCATCAGGTTATCCACCCGATGCCGAGTGGCATCGGCCATTCGGTTCGGTTCCTTTGCAGGACCAACTCCCGATCGAGGAGTTCCGGGGACGGCTTCTCCCCAGGGTTCCGATTGAGCTCGCACTGTGCGAGTTTCGGCGACATCCTGTAGTCGGGTGCGAGCCCGAGCCAGGTATTCGTCGGCAGTGCGACGTTCTGTTCCGGTCAGACCGGAAGTCGCAGCCGAAGCCGCGTCGAGGTGCTGCACCGCATCGCGGTACTTCCCTCGCAGATACATCTCTTTACCGAGTTTGTAGTGTTCGCGTGGCGACAGACGTCCCCCCGCATGAACACGATCCTCGCCACCCTTCAGCGTGTGATCTGAATGCTGAAGATTGGTCATTCGCAAAGCGATGATGACCAGGCACGTGCAACCGATAAGCCCAATAATCCTACCCAAGGTAGATTCCTCCTACAGGTCTGGCGTTGACGATGCGTCGACCTTTGTTTCCGGCGGAATGACGCTCATCCTTGAGCGGCAGGCCGTCGTCTTTTCACACAAAAATATTGGATTCGGTAGCCGGAGACCGGCACCGGAATTCCCAGAGCAGGGAGCGAACGAAATGTCTTTGAATGGGAGCGGAGAACCTTCGCAGTGATAGTGAATAGCTGAAGAAAGGGTCAATACGATTCCTTCCGCTTTCCGTCGCAGATTCCTTCTGATTTTCGATCTGCGGGCCGGCTTCGGCAGCAACTGCCACCCGATTGGTTTTCACCTCGATCTCCACGCCAATTCCGGCAGTTCCAACCGCCGGAGAACTGCCGGAGACGCCAACGCGGTGACTCTGTTCGGCGTATAATTGGTGATGTCAGCCCGATTGCATCAGGACTCCAAGGCAGCCGTGTCGAATGCCATCCGTTCGACCGCCCTGCTTTGCCTGTCGCGATTTGCAACGTATCGTTATCAGCAATCAGTAGTTGTGTCTTGTCGGTGAATCAAGACGTTGGAAGAAAAGCAGCCTGAAACCAAGATCCGCTGGACTTCTCCGATTCGGCGTAGCAACATATCTCTCAGACAGTGTTTTGAACGTAAGGGTGGCGAGTATGTCTGTCGTGGAAGCATCGAGACACGAATCTGTGGCGAATCAGTCTTACGAAGGGCAGGAATTCCTGTACCGCCCGATTCCGATGTTGATTCCCATCAGCATGGGGTTCGTTTTTCTGTCACTGACATCAGCGATGATTCCGGAACTCCTTGTGATTCCTGTCATTGGGATCATTATGGCAGCATTGGCGTTGCGACAAATCAGTCATAGCCAAGGGAATCTCAGCGGTCGCTGGATGGCGATCGGCAGTATTGCCGCTCAGGCCCTGGTTGGGATCTCCTTCGCCGCCATGCATGCTTACAGCTTTGCGACAGAAGTCCCGCCCGGCTTCGATCGAATCAACTTCACAGCCGACATCGCCAAAAAGGGATTCGTGAGCGAGTCGGGTATGACTGGCCTGCATCCCGACGTGCAAAATCTGATTGGCAAAAAGGTTATGATCAAAGGATATATGTATCCTTCGAAGACCATGGACGGGATTAAGCAATTCGTCCTGTGCAAAGATAACGACCAATGCTGTTTCGGTGGTCAACCCAAAACGACCGATATGATTCTGGTCCGGATGAACGGCGACAAATCGGCCTATTACAAAACAGGCCTGGTTGCCGTGGCAGGAGTTTTCCATGCCCAGCACGCTGTTGATGAATCGGGATTGGAACCCGTTTATCAATTGGAATGCGATGTCTTCGGGCCGGCCAAAACCTGGTATTGATCGATGGATCGAGTGAGGGCTGTGATGCGATTAACTGACTGGTCCCTTCGCATTGCCCTCCCAGGGTTAACGACGCTCGCACTGGCGGGATGCACCAACCCTAATCTTGGTGATTACCGCCCGGTGAATCAGGTTCAATCCGGATCGCACCCCGACGTCCAGACGAGTGCGGACTCAGGCCACGCGACGATCTCTGCATCTGACGATCAGCCGTCGAATGGGGTCGAGGAAGAGATTCCGGTGTCGGCCATGGGTCCCGTCAACGTAATCGATGGGGCGGGCGTGGCGAATCTGATGAAGATCGTTCCGAACGACGCCGCGGTCGCTTCGCCTAATCCCATCCAACCCGCTTCTGCAACCAGCGCCACGACCATTGGCAAACACACCTTTGAATTGCTTGTGCCCGACAAGTCGTTTCAGCGCGACGCTTCATCGAAGGCCCTGCGAGTCTCCTACGACGACCTAGATCTGCTGAAGGTCATTAATCTCGAACCCGTGCCCGAGAACGCCGTTGAACTGATGCCGGCCTGGCTGCAGCAACTCTCGGGACAGCGGATCCGTATTCGCGGTTTCATGTTCCCTACGTTCGAAGCCGAAGGGATCGAGCGATTCGTCCTGGCCCGCGACAACCAGATCTGCTGCTTCGGCCGCGATCCCAAGGTCTATGACCTGGTCCAAGTCGACATGAAACACGGCAAGACCACGAACTACATCCCTGCCACGCGAGCCTTCGACGTGATCGGCAAGTTCAAGATCGAGATGGACAGTATCGACGGCAAACCATTCGGCCTGTACTACATCGAAGACGCCGAAATCATCGACCGCTGAATCGCGACGCGAAGAATTGAACCACGGAAGACACGGAACACACGAAAAAGAGCGGAGTCAGGCTTTCTTATTCGTGTGCATTCGTGAGATTCGTGGTCCCCTCTGCTTCATTCAAGCATAGACCACGTATTGCCCGAATGACGAATTTGCTGATTCGGCCTGTTCAATTTCCGCGTGTTCCCTGATTTGATGTCGTCGACAGGAGCAGGACGGGGCCAAATTGTCACTGCGATTTTTTCATCTCCGCAATGCTCTCCAAGAGACGCATTTGCTCCTGCAGCCCTCTGATCTCCGCCTCAATCGCTGCAGTACGAGCCGCGAGTACTTGCTTCTCGAGATATGACAACCTCAGAAACACAGCGAAGAATATCAGGTTAGCCGCAACGATGACGATGACGACCTTCCGTCGCCAGTTGAGCGAGGATGTATCCATAGATGCACTCGAAATACTCTCATGAATAAAAAACGCGACCGGTTTTAACAGGTCGCGTTCTTAGTTTGTCTCAGCAGAGCTGCCGACTATTTCGCTGCGTCCCACCACCAGCGGCCAGCTGGCAGTTCTGGTGCTTTGCCCGTTGCGGCCAAGCTGCCGAGGCGTGGTGATTCAGGAGTCAACTTCGCGTCTTTCACGACCGACATCATGTCGCCGCGGACGCCTCCGGCGACCTGCACGACGATGTCGCGACCGTTGTAGACGCGATGATTGACGACCGAATCGATTTCTTTTGGAACGGCATAGTGAGCCGTCGCGTAGTCACCTCGAGGAGTGAACACACCGAGGTCCCAGTGAGCCTTGTCGTTCAGCTTTTCATGCTGAATCAACGCGGAAACCAAGGCCAGGTCGAAGATGTTCTGCATGTCGGCGAAGACCGGATCACGAGTTGCCAGCTTGTCATAGTTGGCCGTGAAATTCTCGGCGAACGCGCGGTTCGTCGGTTCCGTTTGACCAGTCGGAACATGCTTCCCTTCAGCGGTCAAGAACTGGTTTTCCGACTGACACAGCACTGATGATCCCTGGATTTCGAACACCGTCTTGTCAGGGCTGTGCGACACAGCATCGTACTTCATCGTCAACCACCAACGCAGAGCGTCCATGGTCTGAACATTCTTCGGTTGAATAGCAGCCAACAGGTCGAAGTAGCTGGGGATTTCTTTCCCGGCCTTGAGCTTGTCGATACCGATCAACTTCATGCGATAGTCGGCTTCGACGATCACGCGAGCGACTCGGCTATCGGTTGGAATACCCCAGATTTCGATATCCTGGCGTCCTAGCTTCGTTTGCAGTTGTTGGACCCAGTTTCGCACCGACGAGGCATTCAGCGGACCGCGCGATTGCGACTTCTGCACGAAGTCGGTCAGAGCGCGGACACCAGCGTCGCGGGTATTGATCGAGCAACCGAAGTCAGCATCGCCGCGAGCGAAGGTTCGCATCACAGTGACCAGGTCGTCCAATTGCAGCGTTGGTCGTCCGCTGGTGGCACCGACGGGCTGGCCTTGAGCGTTGTACTGCCAAGCTTCGGCAGGTCCACCGATGACGATTTCATTCGTTTCGGGATAGACGATCACATACTTGACCTGAGACAGACCGGCGAGTTGAGCCATCGTCTCGGGGACGGACTCCCCTTCGGACAACCGTTGAGCAACCGCTCGTTCCAGTCTCGTCAGCGACACCAACCGTAGATCCGAACGGCGTGCGACATCCGCATTCAGATCGGCCTTGCGAGCCTGCATCCCCAGCGATGTCAATACACCGGATTGTTCTTCATTCGTCAGCTTATGTAGCAGACCGTTTGGAGCAACGCGAACGCCGTAAGGATACGGCGACATCGCACCACCTTCCTGATCGATGTCCACCCACTTACCAGAGGTATTCTGCTCAATCATGTTCATCAGGGTCTTGAAGTCGGCTTGGGCACCACCCCCGCCGAAACCAGCGCGGCCGATCATGCCCCCTCCGCCCGATCCTTTGCCGCTGGTCCGACCGACTCGCGACATGGTCGCCGTCACCGGCTCGCCCGCCGCTTCTTGAGCCGCAGCGACCTTCTGAACAAGACCTGCTTGCTCAGCAGGATTGGAAACTTGTTTGGCGACATCTAACGCAGGCCCGAATTCGCCCGCCGCCAGATGTGCCGCGACTTGATCAGCCGGAGCCGCAGCGTGGACCAGACCCGACATCACGACGACTAAACTCAGGCTGGCGATCAATCGACTGACCGCGTGCCGGCATCGCTGAGCGATGAGGAACGTGGAAATCGCGTGACGGGGGTGAACCATGAAAAGGCTCCTAGGTGCGGACGCACAAATATGACATCACAACTGCGCGCATCGCAGCCGTTCGTCAAAATAGAATCGTCCGGCGGACCACCCGCGTCAAGCAGATTCCGCGATTTCCGCCGCTGAACGTCGAGCTGGTGGATATCCATCCAATTATTCAGGGTAGCCGCTAGAATGCTGTACTCGGGCGTGCATGGAAGTCCAGGCATTCAGAACCCGAACGGAAAACTCACCGCGACACGCACGCATTGACGGGAGCAGATTGGTGCCCGAGTTGCCCGAGGTGGAAACGATGGTCCGCGGGATCCGCCCGTTTATGGCGAATCGCCGCATTCTTGCCGTGAAGGAATGCCCCACCCATTGCCGTCCGATCAGCATCTCTCCGGTGTATAAACGCTTTGCCAAAGCGATGATCGGTCAAACGGTCACGGCCGTTCGGCGACTCGGCAAGCGGGTCGTGCTGGATTTATCGAATTTGACGTCTGTCGTAATTGAACCACGTATGACGGGTTTAATGCTGCTCGCCAATCCGCCCGACGTCGAACATCTGCGCATCGAATGGCAGCTGGAAGGGACGCGCGAGTACAACTCTATCTGGTTCTGGGACCGCCGTGGCCTGGGAACAATCCGGCTCTACCAGCCAGACGAACTTGAGCAGGTCTACGGACCAGACGCTCTTGGTCCGGATGCACTCGATTTCACAATCGATCAGTGGCGAGAGCGCCTGCTGCAAACGACGCGAGCGATCAAAGTCGCATTGCTCGACCAGAAGCTGGTTGCGGGAATTGGAAATCTGTACGCCAGTGAAATCCTGCACATGGCGGGCATCGATCCGCGTCGCAGTTCGAAGAAGCTGACTAAATCACAAGTGGAACGACTGGCTCAAGCAGCCACGGCCGTACTGGAACTTGCGATTGAACATGAAGGGTCGACCCTTGGTGATGGAACGTACCGCAATGCGTTGAGCCAGAGTGGCAGTTATCAAAATAAGCATCGCGTCTACATGCGACATGATCAGACCTGCCCCACCTGTGGAATCGGTGTCATCGTGCGCCTTGTGCAAGCCCAGCGTTCGACGTTCTACTGTCCCAAGTGTCAGCGTTGAAGTCGACCGCCCAAGTGTCCGCTCTCAAACAGACTGTTTCTGGATTAACGGATACACTCCCATGCCGGTTCCAAAACTGACGTCGCAAACAAGTCTTCATTCGATGTCGGGGGAGCGCGGCTCAGGCCCGGCTGAATGTAGACCGCACACTCCGTGTGCGGAGTGCGGCACACGGAGTGTGCCGTCTACATTGGCACTGCGTGTCGCCACTTTGCTCGTCGCATGCAGCATCCTGACATCCGGAGCCCAGGCTGCAGACGGTCCCAAACCCGTCAACTTCGTGCGCGACGTCCGCCCGATTCTGGCTCGCAACTGTTTCGCCTGCCACGGCCCTGACGACAAACATCGTGAAGCAGAACTCCGCTTGGATACTCGAGACGGAACCTTGGCCGAACACGATGGTCACCATGCGATTGTTCCTTCGAACCCAGCTGCCAGCGTACTGGTGAAGCGCATCATGGCGAACGATGACCAGCAGATGCCGCCCAAAGACTCGGGCAAGTCACTCACCCCTGACCAAATCGATCTCTTGAAACGCTGGGTGGCAGAAGGTGCCGCGTGGGGCAATCACTGGTCGTTTGAGAAGCCCGTCCGACCAGCAGTCCCAGCAGTGAATTCAACGAAGAGTCCGATCACTGATCTTGATCGATTTGTGTTGGCTCGCCTGCTCGAAGTGGGACTGTCGCCATCGCCCGAAGCGGACGAACACACGCTGGCTCGACGCGTCGCACTCGATCTCACCGGCCTGCCACCCGATCAAACCTTGCTGAATGCATATCTCCAGGATGCCTCACCGCAAGCCTACGAGCGACTGGTTGACAGCCTGCTGAAGTCGCCGGCCTACGGCGAACGCTGGGCGCGCCTGTGGCTCGATCTGGCTCGCTATGCCGACACGAAGGGCTACGAAAAGGATCTCGCCCGCACGATGTGGCGTTACCGGGATTGGGTGATCGACGCCTTTAACAATGATCTCCCGTATGACCAATTCACGCGAGAACAATTGGCGGGCGACTTGTTGCCCAATGCGTCGATGGAACAACAACTGGCAACCGCGTTTCATCGCAACACAATGATCAACGACGAGGGGGGAACAGACAACGAAGAGTTCCGCGTCGCTGCCGTGAAGGATCGGATTGATACCACCCTGCAAGTCTGGATGGGCCTGACGTTTGGCTGTGCGAAATGTCACAGCCACAAGTACGACCCGATCGCCCAACGCGAATACTATCAATTCTATGCCTTCTTCAATCAGACGGCAGACAGCGATCGAGGT
>DASYEA010000544.1:0-4170 GCA_036499265.1 Schlesneria sp.
CAGGCTCTGAATCCACAACAGCTGTCTGCTCGTCGGCCGGCGTTTCGTCATGCAACTCGACCACGGGTTCGTTGCAATTGGTTTGCTGATGCGCGACGGGCCCTGAATCACTTTCGTTCTGGACAATCTTGTACTGAGCTACCACGTCCTCCGTTGGATTCGCTGCGTTCTGTTCAGCAGGCCGCGTCCCCAGCTTTTCGATCTGTGGAGCGACGTCGGCGATTCTGGTGGATCGAGCCAGGTCGAACCGTCGTGAGATAATGCCTTCGGTTCTTGCGTCAACCCACTTCACATTGCCGGTCGCTCCCGTTTCCGATGTCGTGTGAGCGATTGGCGGACCGGACCGGTTTCGTTCGGGTACCGAAACCCCAAACGCCGTTGCATCCAATTCGGCGAGTCGCCGAACTGCGTCGGTGGCTCTCTCGCGAAGTCGCGCGGAGGTGAGATGGCGCTGCCTATCCGCACCATGGAGCCGCTTGCGGTTAACTTCATGCTCGACGATCAGACCTCTGATATATTGCTCGTTGTCACGCATGACGGCCCACTGCTGTCGGATTTGACGTTCGTGGTCGGCCAGTTGTGGGCCATCTGCAATTTCATCTTCGATCACGGTAATCAGTTGAAGAATTTCGCGTGCAACGCCAGTCGTTTTCAGGAGATCGTCAACGGTCATTTTCGCTTCGTCGATGATCAAGCCGATGTCTTCGGAAGCGATCTCTTCGTTGAGCTCGAGCTGAATGGCCAGAGCGAGGAACCTGGCTCGTGATTCCTTTTCGAACTCACGCTCCGAACTGATGAAGTCCTTGTGGGTGGTCTGCCAATTTGTTGATTCCATTCTTTCCAACCTTTCAAGTTGCGTTTATGGGAGGGCCACGCTTTGGCGAAGGCCTCGCGTAGTTCGGTTAAGTGCGGTCAATTTCCCGACAGCCGGTGCCGACGGCGGCAAGCAATTACGCTGTCGCGCCTGCGGCCCGGATGTCTTCTATCAAAGGCTCGCCGGTGCCGTGTGTTAAACCTGCCGTTGCGAAGACATCTGCATTCCTCAGAGCAAGTTTTCGCTCCGTTGTTGGCGATGAACGGCCTGTCGCATTCAGAGCAGAACCGAGTCACGGAACACGGAGGGATCGCAAGTTCCACCCGCTTGCCGCGGACGCAACTGTTCGAAAGCTTCAGCTGATCTGCCACAACCTGATCGGGAAACGTTCCCAGCAACGCCAATTCCTCGGCAGACCACGACCTGGATCGCTTGCGAACCGGTCGAGGCTCGTATCGAGCATTCTGCTGCGCCCGACGTCTCAGTGCTCTGCACTCATCCGAACACAGTTTGCTGCAAGCTCCAGGCGTGCGATCGACGCGAAATGGCACGGAACACTGTGCACACTGCTTCGTCAGGTATTCACGGTGTCTGGACATGCTTCTTTTTCCAATCGTCATAAAACTGACTTCGCTGATCTGTGCGGAACCTAGTTCCGCTATTCCCGCTCATGTTCCGACGTAAACCGCTTGTGGCTCAATCAGTTGCAGACCTCAGGCCGGACGGAAGGAACCACAAAAAAACTTAGTGCGCGCAAAAATCTTGGCATGGCCACACCTCGACGGGTTTTCTTAACCCCAGCGAAGGACCCAACAAGGGTGGGGGGGGTGGGGTACCTGCTAGGGGTGGCCATCGGTTGTTTCCTCCTCCTTCGACGTTGAACTTAAGAAGCTGTCGAGTGACTCCAAGACTGATCGATTGGCAACCTCCTGAAGCCTCAGGACGTATTCGATAAGTGCGAAGACTCGACGGACTTCTGATGTTTTCATTCGTGAAGGATCAAGCTTTGACACCGTGTCTTGAAGGCTCGCCGCTTCCTTCGCTGCTTCACTGAACGCCTGGCGAGCGGAGGTCAGCAGAGGAATCAGGTCTTTGACGTTGTCATCCATAGGATCAACCATCTCGCATCTGATGCATGAGCCAACGCAGTGCATCTTTGGTTGAGTTGACCGCCGAGCCGTTCACTGTGGCACCGGTATTCCTCAGTCCGGTTACGAACTCCGTCCACGTTTTCGAATCGTCACCCGTCAACTTGAGCCCCTTCAGAGAGACAAAGCCGGTGACGTTCGTCTCGAGCGGACAGTTGACAGAAACTGTTGATTGCGACATTTCAAAATCCTCCTACAAAATTCGAAACTTGTTAGCGTCGTTCATGATGCCACCGCCAATTCCTTCCGCTGCTCAAGAGCTTCCAACGCTTCAAGCAACCCGTATCTGACCTCGGGGGAATCGCGGCCTTTGGTTTGGTACCCTCGCTTCAAGAAGTCTCGCTTGACCTGCTCGGCGCTTCCGATGAGAAGCATGAGATCGTCGGAAGACATGGCGTTCAGCTTTTCACCAAATGTCAGTTCACGGCGTTCACCGGCGGCGGCGTACTTCCGATTCCGTTCAAGGCTCTCCGATTCGAGTCTCTTGGCGTCAGCGGCGGCCACATTCGCTGGCACGTCGTATGGTGAGGGAGCCGCCTTATCGGCAGTCGACCACGGCCAGTTCTCGTTGCAGTCCCAATCCGCAGCGTCTTCGGTGTTCAGGCGATCGCAAAGAGCCCCAGCGGGAGACTCACAGGTTTCCGTGGGGAGAGCCTGCAGGTAGTCGATGATGGCCAGCACCTGAGCAGGGTTGAACCCGTGCTTTTGGCCAGCCTTCATGGTCTGTTCGCGTCGGGAAATCTTCAGCGATTTCATCGCCTCCCCCACCTCCGCCCAGGTCGCAGGTTCCCCGGTCGAACTACGGACTGGCTGTTGCGCAGACTGGGGGGAGGTGGGGGAGGAGGTTTGGTTGGGATTGGTTGGGTTGGGTTTGATATGGCATGGTATAGACGGGACAACTTCGGACGATGGCGGGACCTCGGCGGACACCTGCGGGACAGTGCCGGACAAGGGTGGGACATGTCCCGGCATTGTCCGCTGTTGTCCGGGGACTTCCCGGACAGGTTGGGACTCTTTTTTCCGGTGTCGAGCTTCGCGTTTGCGAAGTCGCTCACGAACGTATTCCGGCGCATGATCTAGCCAATCGTGGATCACTAAACGTCGCTCTGGATCCTCGTCAACGAAACCAGAATCGATGAGCGCGGAGATGAGTGCGTCAGCATCACCGTCCCACTCTAGGCCCATGGCGATGTCGTCATTGGAGAACTTGCCGATGTCGCCTTCGTCCGCGCTTTCGATTGCCAGGTGCCAAAGCGTCTCGAGTATTCCGGCGACTTGGTACATGGGGAGTCCGAGCCGTCGCTTGAGACGCTTGGTCTTGATGTGGCTCAAGGTGCCGATCTTCATGTTCGGCTCCGCTCGGCGATGTGATGCAAGCCGGGCGGCTTGCCTGCGATCGCGCCCATCCGTAGCATAATTGTGGTTCCAGTTTTTGCCCGGCCGTGATTGAGACTCACGTCGGGCATTTTCGTTGTAGTAGCCGATCAGTTTTGAGGACTAAGCGGATTCCCCGCGAAGTGAGGCCATGTACTCCCTGAGAGCATCCAGAGGGATTCGGCGAGATCTACCAATCCTCACGGACTTGAGGGCCCCTGAATCCATCAGTTCGTAAACTGTCGCGAGGCCAACCCCAAGGATCGGCATCGCTTCCTTAACCCGGACGTTTCTCATCGCAAGTAGGTCTTGCATTTCTTGGATCACTTGGACGTCTCCTCTCTCCGTGATTGACTGACGTTCCGTCACGTCTGCGGGGTGAAGAGTACAAACGAAAAAGCCCCGCTCAAGTGAATTGGCGGGGCTTGAAATCAGATTCAGCATTGACATCATTTAGTCAGCGTTTTTGCCGCGTTTTTTCCCCGTTTTGCGAAGGCGGTCCAAATCGGAATCGCTCAAATCGAGTGCTCCAGGATCGATCCAACAGTTGTGCGATGAAGTGCCTGTCCGATTCGGAATACGTTGAGTCTTCAGCATGCTAAGCAACGTTCCTCGGTCGATATCAAGAACGGTGTATAGACTTTGCTTCTGAACAAGCATCCATCCTTCAGGGATCGTTGTGCTCTCTGCCGCCAATTCATCCGGCACATCTGATGGCTTACTGACCTGTGCATCTTCGGGTCGGAACTCGTAAGGACCGAAAGCCCCCGTAACGGCTCGCCACTCTCTCCAGATGTCGCTTGTTGTGACCTTGGGCCGGTTCCGCATAGAGTG
>DASYEA010000545.1:0-6479 GCA_036499265.1 Schlesneria sp.
TTGCGATCGAATCGCTTCCACTGTTTGGCGCGGGTAGCATCGTCGCCAATTTCCTGTGCGTTCAGGTTCGTGCGCTTCTCCTGAATATCCTTCAGGTTGAGCTGCATGTTCAGCAGGATCTTCTGAGTGATCACCGTCGGCAGGAACCGGTTCAGGGTCTGTTCGGTGCAGCCGTACGGATAGTCGACCATGTAAGGAAGGGCATCGACCATGGCTCCGGCCAATGTTGGCGAGAATCGAGCTTCCAGTCGCGAGTCGTTCTGTCGCCGTTCTGCGGGAACGGTAAACTTGATCTGGCCCTTCGCGTCGGCTGGACGAATGGCTCCGCTGAACGATTCGGTCTTGAGCATGCCGTGGACGTAGACCGGGAACGACATCTTCATCGCATCCGATTCTTCATCGGACAGCGCTTTGACCGTGATTGTGGCGATTCCTTCTGATTTCACTCGGACTCGCCAGTCCACGCGCACTTCGCCGTCAGGTGCAATCATGACGCGCTGTTCGCGGTTGCGGCTGGCCACCTCGACGGCGTCCCCTCCGATCTCAATGGAGACCAGCGGCGATTTCTCACTCTTGAAGTAGTTGTGAACGTTGGCCGAGATCACGACTTCGTCCTTCTCGACGAAGAAGCGTGGTGCCTGCAGACGGACCAGCAGATTCTTCTTCGTCGTGACTTCGGCTTCACCTTGTCCTACTTTCGTACCAAGCCCCATGGCCCAGGATTTGACTTTCCACCCAGTCAGGCTTTCCGGCATTTTGAAGCTGACTTCTGCCGTGCCAGTCTTATCCGTCGTCACACTCGCAGCCCAGTAAGCGGTGTCCGCGAAGTTCGAGCGAATCGCAGGCGCTTGAGCGTCCGATTCCCCCACTCCTTCCGCTCCCTTGGCAAGTGCGGCTCCATCTCGCAAGACGGATTTGTCAGCCGCGGCATCGAATGCCAGCGAAGCAGCCTCTGGCGCGCCTGGTGCAGCCGCCATGGATCGCATTCGAGTCGCGGTGCCGCGTGCCATCATTGGTCGAGGAATCCCCCCACCGACGCCACCACCAAAGCCCCCTTCGCCATCCAGCATTCCGCCGAAGGCTCCTAGGTCGGCCATCCCAATCTCGCCGTTCTTCAGCAAGTTATAGAACATGCGATCCAGCGTGCAGTCGCGTTGTGGGTAATGTTGCCGACGCCACTTCCAGAAGAATTCCTTAATCTCGGGGACATTCGATCCGCCTGAGATGTATTCGACGCTCTTGTCGTAGACCGTCAGCACAGTCGAGCCCACAAACGGCTCGCCCGTGGCATCGGTCAGCGTCACCTTCACCTTGGCATCCGCCCCTGGTTTGTACTCGGATTGCGAAGGAGCCACGTTGACGTTGATCACGCGTTTTTCCGGCGGGACGACGACTTCGCGAATCTCCTGGAAGTATTTTCCTTCCGCGATGGTGAACGCTTCGATGAAGAAGTTGGGCATGTCCTTCTGGACCACGGCCACTTCTTCGACAGTGTTCTTGCCCTTCAATCGAATGATCTTCGGCGGCAGGTAGACCCCGTTTGAAGGACGCAAGAACAGAACGACGCAGCCATCGGCCCGATTCGTGTTCACCATGAGGCGGACCTTGTCACCGGCGGCGTATTCCTGCTTGTCAGTGATCAGCTCCAGATCGTTGAACCGGAATTCGCGACCGTCAAATCCTTCGCCACGAACGACAAACAGATATCCGCCCTCGATGACATGGTCTTTGGAGTCAGTCACTTTGTAGGACAGCCGGTACTGGCCCGCCTTCGTGGCCGAAAGTTGCTGATGTGCATGTCCCGTCGCATCGGTATCCAGCTTCCAGGATTGGACCGCTTCTTCGACGGGCTGCTGTTTGTCGTTGTATGTGACCTTGAATAGTGTCAGCTCGCCCTTACCACTGACGGGCTTGTTATCGAGAGTATGGGCATCGAAGTTGGCCTGCACGTCGTCGCCGACTTTGTAGTGGCCGCGATCGACCCACGCGAAGACGCGGAACGGCGTGCGGCTAACCAGGACAGTCCCCGTTCCGACGATCGTGCGGCGAGATTCGTCGACGACTTCGGCGGTGATGGAATACGAATGATCTTCGTCACCGTGAACTTGCTTCGCAGCTGAAGTATCAATTTCGATCTGAACCGTGCCATCGGCTCCGATTTCGACTTCCTGTTCGGAGACCACTTCCGGAGGCGCGTTGTTGCGACCGATCCACCAGCCCAGGGGACGAGCACAACCCCACCGGTTCCAACCCGGATACCAAGTGTAGTCGGACGCGAACCACCAATATCCCTTGCCGTAGAACCAGTCCCAGCGAGCGGTCGGATACCAGTGGCTGTCGTGAGGTGATCGCAGCACCTTGTACTTGACCTTGGCTTTGGTGACAGGGGCCCCGAAGAAATATTTCGCTTTGATCGTCGCCGGAACCTTCTCACCCAGCGCGACTGGTTCCGAAGGGGCATCGATCACGACTTCGTACTCGGGCTTCTTGTACTCTTCGACGCGAAAGCTCCCCCCCGAATTGAATGGGGCCATCACCATCAACGAGTAGTTGCCGAGCATCGCCCCCTTCGGCAGCGGAAACTCACCTTCGATGCCGCCAAATTTGTCGGTCTTGAAAGTCTTCTCGAAGATCTTTTCGCCCTGAGGGTTATTGATCTGCACGGGGAAATCTTGTTCCCCGTAGGCGGCTGAATCAGGCTGATCGTACTGTGACTTCTCAATCCAGAACTTGAATTTGACACTCTGCTCGGGGCGATAGATGGGACGATCGGTAATGGTGAAGACGCGCGTCGTCTGGTAATCCTGATCGTGCTTTTGCCCCCATAACGCATGAGTAAATCCGTTGTAGGCCAATCTCCCTTCTGGCGTCCGCGCCATGATCAGCCACTGGTACTCGTGACCGACTTTGTTCGATGGCAGCATCAACTGTCCATCAGCGTCGGTGAACTCGGCAAAATTCGTTGTCAGGATCTTCCACTGTGGTTTGCCAGGGGTGACCTGTTCTTGTCGCCAGCCGAAGAACTCCACATTCGCTTTGGCGATCGGTTGTCCCGAGACCGAATCGGCAACAAAGTAGAGTGACTTTCCATCGAGTGGTTTGCGGACGAGTGCCGTGTCGGTCAGCCAGACGATCACGCGACTGACGTTGCCGTCCTTCATGGTGCCGGTCACCAGATAAGCTCCCGCCTTTTGCAGAGGGGTCGCAATCGTGATCAGGCTGTCGTAGTGGTCGGCCTTGGGCTTCAAATCCAGTGACCAGGACGCGACTTTTTCACCCAGATACTGAGTCTGATTCTGCGTGACCAACGTATAGCCGACTTCTTGAACATTGATCTTCTGCCAGTCCAATTGTCCGGGAGCAGTTTTCAAATAGGCTTTCACGTCGTCCAGCAGCTTGTCGATCTTGATCGCATGGGCCTCCAGCGCGACTTGCTTTCCGTTGCGATATCGCAGATCGATGGTGGCCCCTTTGCCGGCGGGTTGCATCTGCAAGTTTTCGAATCGACCCCAGTTCTTGACGATCTGGTCGAGTCGTTGCTGGCGGTGGTTTTCATCGCCAAATTTGGCGATGGCAGCTTGCCAGGCAATCGCGGCCTTGGAGTACTGACGGCGATCTTCATAGATCTGCCCGATAACGTCACCGGCGTTCCTCCGGTATGAATCTGCACCACCTTCGAAGATCTGCTGGTAAATCTTCAAGCTGTTGAATTCATCGGGAAGCTTCAGTCGGCGGATTCCCGTAGCGAGTTTAGCGATTGTTTCGTCATCGCTGAGCGTGTGAACCTCGAATGGCCCACTGTCATCTTTGTCATCATCCCGGCCGCTACCATGCTGCAGCCAGGCAATTGTCTGAACGCCGAATTGATTGTGCAGAAACATTGCCCATGTCGAATCCGTCTCGCCCTTCAGCTTGCTGTCAGACTCGACCGCCTGAAGTAGCATCCAGCGCCATCGTTCTCCGTCCGATGTGGCGGCGTCCCAAGATTTAGGGACATGATGAAAGACCGGATTGCCGTCAGCATCGACTGGAGCCCCTTTGCTGTCGCCCCCATTTCCATTCCAGCCGAAGCGGCCTCGTCCCCCGCCGTTCCCTTCTTCGTAATCGGGCAACGTGGTTAGATCGGTGAGCGCCTGAAGTCTCCAGGCTTGAACAGCTTGGAGTGTCCCTGCGATCTCCAGATAGAAACGCCCTACTTCCGATTTGTTCGCGTCCTCCGGTATTAGTGGGATCGCCTGCTGCATCAACTGAAGTGATCGAACGCGATCGCGATCCACCGACGACACGTATTTTCCGCCTCCACGATGCGAGCCGCGGTAGAATTTTCCCGCGACGATAAAGCCCCATTGTTCAACGCTGCGGTATTGTTCCGCGGCCTTTCGCAGCAGTTGCCAGTTTTTTTCATGAGCCTTAACCGAAGCTTCGACGAGTTCATCAAGCTCGTCGGTTCGTCCGAGACTGCGAAGGGCCTGGACAGAGAATCCTAAGTCGCTGGCGACATTGGCGGCATCAGTTTTGGGATCGAGGGCCAGTTTGCGATATCCGTCGTAGGCGACTTTGAAGTTGCCAGAATCCAGTTGTGATCTCAGCAGAATTCGATTCACGGGTTTGCTAGCCTCCTCGGCCATCAACATCCACGACCCCACGACAGTTGACAACAAACTCGCCAGAACGATGTATTTCCGCATGATGTGAATCATTCCTTGCATCAAAGATGTGCTGGCCGTCCGGGACCATGACCGCCAAGTATAGCGATCACGTCGCGGAATCAGAGCCCTGACACGGTAGACGATGCGGGTGCAGAAAAAGTTCCCGCGGATAATCTCCAGCGGAAGTCATCGTGAGCATACGAATTAGGCCAACACGGCCCGCACGACGTGGCCATGCACATCGGTCAGCCGCCGATTCGCTCCATTGTTCTTCATCGACAAGCGTTCGTGGTCAATTCCGAGCAGATGCAGGACCGTGGCGTGGAAGTCATAGTTGGTGGTCACATCATGCACCGCTCGCCAGCCCCAAGGGTCACTTTCCCCGTACGATGTTCCCCCTTTAACGCCAGCTCCCACCATCCAGCCAACGAATGAACCACCGTTGTGGTCGCGTCCCTCACTTCCCTGTGAGAACGGCATGCGGCCGAATTCGGTGTTCCACAGCACCAACGTATCTTCCAGCAGCCCGCGCTGCTTGAGATCCATCAACAACGCCGCGATCGGCTTATCGGTCGCCTGACACATTGGCACCAATTCTTTGACAATGCTGGTGTGATTGTCCCAGTTATTCGAGGGGCCACCCGCACCACTCCAGACTTGAACGAAGCGGACGCCTCTCTCGATCAATCGACGAGCCAGCAGGCATCGCTTGCCGAAGTCTTCCGTGGGCTTTTCATCCAAGCCATAGGACTTTTGAGTCGCCTCGGATTCGCGCGTGACATCGAAGGCTTCCGGAGCACTCAACTGCATCTTCGCGGCGAGTTCGTACGAGCGAATTCTCGCTTCCAGTCGCGAGTCCTGATCGTTCGCGGCCAGATGCGTCCGATTCATCTGCTGCAGTAGTGCCAGTCCGTCGCGGTCAGCATCGGGAGTAATAAACGATGCTGAAGCGGGAGCTTTCAAATCAGCAATCGGCTCGGCCTGCGAGCTGTTGATGATCGTTCCCTGATGCGTCACCGGCAGAAATCCCGAGGCGAAATTCCCCTTCTGGTTGTAGGGCAGGCCTTTCGCATCGGGAAGCACGACGAATGTTGGCAGATTGTCTGTCAGACTGCCAAGTCCATAGCTGACCCAGGCCCCCAAGGAGGGAAAACCGGGCAAGAGGAAGCCGGTATTCATCAAGTAGCTGCCGGGGCCATGCACATTCGTGCGAGACTTCATCGCCATCAGGAATGCCATGTCGTCGACATGATTTGACAGATGCGGCAACAAGTCGCTGATCCAGCGGCCACATTGACCTTTTTGATGCAGTTCGAATGGCGGCTTCAACACATTGCCGGGGGCACTGGTAGCCGCTTCAACGCGTTCGCTGGTTCCCGGGTCGAACTTCTCGCCAGCTCGGCGAAACAATTCGGGCTTGTAGTCGAACAGATCCATCTGACTAGCGCCGCCATTCATGAAGAGCTGAATGACTCGGCGCACTTTGGCGGGATGGTGTAGTCCCCCATTGAATTCGGGACGAGGCGGATCGGCCAGGGTCTGCGTTTGACCGAGCAAGTTAGCCAACGCGACGGATCCGAATCCGCCGGCAATCGATGATAGGAAGTCGCGGCGGGGTGTTTCGACATGGATAGATGGCAGGCTCATCAGTCGATCTCTCAGTTCACGAACAAGAATTCGTTGCTGTTGAGCAGCAGTCGACAAACATTCGCTAAACCGTGCTTCTCGGCATACGCAACCAGAGCGTCGAGTTCAGCGTCGGTTGCTGTTCTGCAGAGGATCAACTCGGAAGCACGAGCGACGTATTGCCGCAGTTGTGTAGCATCGGGC
>DASYEA010000546.1:0-4906 GCA_036499265.1 Schlesneria sp.
CTTATCCGCCGACCTCTTCACCCAGAAGTTCGCCAAGCAGGGGGGAGCCTGTGAACTGACCAGTCGCTTACTGATCGCCTCCCCCGAAGCCCGCCCGCCATGCTGGATCGATGAGGAAGTCGACCAGGCCACCGAAGACGGCTTTGCCGCCGTGATCAACAAGCTGTTTGCACTCCCCGAGGTTGTGTCGGGCGCACCTCGCACCGGTTGTGTCACACTCTCCCCGGAGGCGCGCAATCACATCGACATGTTCATGACCGACTTAGGAACCCGACAATCCCAGATCGACGAAGCCCTGTTCCACTGGACCTCCCACCTGACAGGCCAGGCCGCCCGGTTAGCTCTCGTCATCCATCTCTCCCGCTGGGCCTCCGGAGAAGACCTCGATCCCCTCCAGTGCGACGCCACCAGCATGCAGCACGGGATCGCCCTCGCTCGCTGGTTTGCTTATGAAGCGCAACGAGTTCTGAAAAAGGTCTCCCTGACCGCCGAACGTCGCGACCTGCAGCAGCTTTACGAATGGATCCGCCGACATCCGTCAGGTTCTGTCACCATCCGCGACGTCTGCCGCTCCAACAGCCGCAAGTACCCGACCGCACAATGCGCCATGGCCGCCATGACCAAATTAAAAGACAGCGGTCTCTGCCAATGGCTCAACACTACCCCAGGCCCCAAAGGAGGCCGCCCCACCCACAGAATGGAGGTAATCAAAAGGAGGAAAGAGAAAATTGACGAGAGGAAAGGAGCAGCCACAAGAGAAGAAGTGGGAAGGGAAGGCGTCAACCCGACCATCAGTCGCCCGCAACCAGAGGTTGTGTCGAACACAGAAGAACGAACCGCAACGACAGGAGTGCACCCTTCCGCGTAGGGTGTCGTGGAGTCTTCGGAACGCACCAGCAATGCGACATGAACCAAGATGGCGTGTTCCGAAGACTCCACACGCCCTACATGTTTTGGGTGCCATGGTCCAGCCCCCCAACTCCTTTTCCGAATCCGTGTTCAATCCGCTGCTAAAACTTCTTCATTCGTGTGTATTCGTTCGATTCGTGGTCTCCAGTTTTCCGTGCCTTTGGTGTATTCCGTGGTTAATCTCCTTTCTGTGTCATTGAGTCGCCGTGAGATAACCAATCTCGCCAAGACTTTGGCTACAGTCATGTCAAGGTTCCGTCGGTTGTGTCATGCAGAGTCGTGAAGAAAGTCACTCCTTGTGATGCCATCCTCGCATCAGTAGACTCCATTACTCGCACCTCACATCTCTCAATCACATCTCGGGGTTTCATCATGCGGAAGAGTTCGCGATCGCTCACCGTTTGGCTGTTCCTTGCGATTGGATTTGTCGTCGCTTCGGCGTCGTTCGCGTGGGCTCAAACCGACGAAGAAGTCGATGCGGCCCGTCAGAAAGCGCTGGACTTCATCCGGGCTCAGCAGAAGTACGACGGCAGTTGGGAGTATCCCAATCACGAACTGGGGATCACGGCGCTGTGTACGATGGCCCTCATTGAAAATGGGGCTCCGACGTACGATACGGCGGTCGACAAAGGGTATCGCTACGTTCGCAAGAACGCTCCCGATCAGAAGAGCACCTATGACATCACCCTGGCGATCCTGCTGTTGTCGCGAGTTGGCGACCGCCAGGATCGGCCTGCCATCCGGGCTTTGGGTGCCAAGCTGCTGGCGGGGCAGACGACCTCGGGCGGTTGGAGTTATAGCTGCCCGAATGTTGACGCTACTGTCTTGCAGGATCTGAAGCGACTCGATCGTAAAGAAGGACCCGGTGACAACAGCAACACTCAGTTTGCCGTGCTTGGTCTGTGGATCGCTTCGCGTCATGGAGTTCCCATCGACGATGCGATGCGAGACGTCGGCTCTCGCTTCTTGAAGACTCAGAACGAAGACGGTGGCTGGGGATACACGATCAAAGACAAAGAGCCGACTCCATCTGGTCAAGCGATGACCCCCGCGGGCTTGTTCTGCCTGACCGTGGCGCGGGCGACGAAAATCCGAGCCCAACTCAAGGAGCGATCGGCTGTCACCAGTAGTGGTGAACGGGAAACACTGCTGTCCGATCCAAAATATGCCAAGGGACTGCTGCGAGTCGGTTCGTATGCCAAAGAGATGGGGCCCGGTTCGGCCCGCTACTTCATCTGGGCGATCGAACGGATCGGGGTCCTGTTGGGGCAGGAGCAATTCGAAGGGGGCGTCGACTGGTTTAAGCTGGGGGCCGATGCCCTGATCAAGTCTCAAAAGACGGACGGATCATGGCCCAGCGACAAACCTGAGAGCGCGCTGGCGGATACCTGTTTCGCCTCGCTCTTCTTGCGAAAGGCCAACCTGGGCAGCGACATTTCCCGGCTGCTGCAAGGCAAGCCCGAAAAGGCATTCTCGATCGTCAATCGGGCCGAGGTTCCTCGTGAAGACAATCTGCAGGACATTTTGAAGAGTGCCAAAGCCGGGGACATCATCCGCGTTGATGGCAGCGGTCCGTTCAAGACTAACCACGACGTGTTCGACAAAGACATCACGATTCAAGCCGGTTTTGGTTATGAGCCAGTCTTCGAGTATCAGGTGGGAATGTCTCCTGACGGTTTGCGCTACCGTCCCGATAAGCATCCCGAATCGCACCACATGCTCAAGGTGACCTCGGGGATTGTCACGCTGGAGGGGCTGCGTCTGCAGATGGATCCGCCCGCGGGAGCGGCCAATGTCCCATGGAAGGCTGTGTTGGTGACTGGTGGATCGCTACGAATGCTGAACTGTTCGGTCTCTGAATCGAACAAGAAGGGGATGGTTCCGGTCACCCTCCTGGGTGAAGGCCAACTGGTGTTGCGGAATTGCCTGGTCGTCGGGGGACGGACTGGGCTGGAAGTGATCGCCGCGGGCAAGCAAGAAGTCATCATCGATAACTCCATCCTGTATTCAAATCCCTGCCTGACGTTGGTCAACAGTCCCCAAACCAAGCAACCGTTCGATCTGGACCTGCATCTCTACCAGTCCGTGCTGCAGGGAACAGAAGCGATCGCCAGTCCTGCTTTAGTGGGTGACCTGCGAATCGAAAGTATCCTGACGACGTACCGCTGCGATTCGCTGGCGCTCTCACTATTGCCATCGGCGACTGACAAGAAGAGCCGATCCTGGAAGGGGAGTGGCAACTGCTACAACGTGACCAACTGGATTGGTTCGGGCGGAAAGAAAATTGCGACCGTGACAGATCTCAAGTCGTTTGCAAAGTTCTGGGGCGATACCGATAAAGATGGCACAAAGTTGTCGGCGACGTTCGCCGCGGCTCGCAAGAATGGTTCGTTCTCGCACGGAGTGAACCCGCAGGACTGGGATCTCTCTGAGAAGTCCGAGTTGGCTCTGTTCGTGAAACGCCCGGGGATCCATCCGACGACGGTAGGAACGGGCGAAGGCTTCAGTCGTTACCGCGAAGATTTCAATTACGGTCAATGGAAAAAGGGAGTGAATACGGCGGCGGTGGTGGCAGACGCCGCCAAGTAAAGTCCTGCGTTGCCAACCGGTGACCTGGCGCGGCTGCTTTGCATCATGGATCTCGACATTCTTCTGGAAGATGGACCGCTCATCGCCGTGAACAAGCCTGCCGGATTGTTGACGCAAGGTGTCCCACACGGGCACCCCGCACTCGAAGCCCAGGTGAAACAGTATCTGAAGCAGAAGTATTCCAAGCCGGGAAACGTCTACCTGGGGGTGCCGCATCGCCTGGACCGCCCGGTCTCGGGGATTGTGGTGTTTGCTCGAAATTCCAAGGCCGCGGCGAGGCTGGCCGAACAGTTTCGCGAGCGGTCCGTTCGCAAGATTTATCTGGCAGTGACGGAAAGGGGCCCTGATCAGCCTGCAGGCCGATTGACGGACTGGCTGCTGAAAGATGCGGAGGCGGCACACGTGACCGTGGTGGAACCGGGGACCGAGGGGGCTCGTGAAGCCATCCTGGACTATCGAGTGTTGGCGACAGCGGCAGGCCGAGCGTTGGTTGAAGTTCAGCTTCATACCGGTCGTATGCACCAGATTCGCGTCCAATTGGCTTCGCGCGGATGGCACATCGTGGGTGACCTGCAATACGGGGCCACGTTGGAGCCTGAGCAGGCTGCGACCTACGACCGACTGTCATCGCCAATCGCCTTGCATGCCTATCAACTGTCTCTGGCTCATCCCGTTCGTTATGACCCGCTTGAATTACACGCACCTCTTCCGAAGAATTGGGATCGTTTCAGAACTCTTGTCGATGGAGTGGCTGTGGCACGATAGTTCTGGTTCGTAAATCGTCGAGAATTCAGACCACTACCCACATTTGGCCGCGCTGTGGTAAACTGTGGTCGCACATTCCAATATCGATTCCGGCGTTCGTTCCCGTTCGGAATCGTTTCAAACTTCGGGGCCAATCACGAGATCTTCAACATGTCGATGGATGGTTATTCACCGGAAGAACAAAAAAAGCGCAAGCTGGCTTCCGACTGCATGAAGAAGGCGACCGAAGCCATGCAGAAGGGCAGCTTCGACTACGCCAGCCAGATGGCGGGGACCGCCGTGAAAATGGTGCCCGATAATCTGTTGTTCCGACAAACCCTGCGCGGCTGTCAGCGGAAGCTGTACAAGGACAATAAGTCCGGCGCCAGCATGGCATTTTTGAAGATCAATAGCGTGCGTTCCAAAGTGAAAAAAGCGCGCACGGCCAAGAACTGGGCCGAGATGGACCTGGCTGCCGAAGAAGGCTTGATGATTAACCCCTGGGACGGTCAATTCAATGCCGACCTGGGCGAAGCGGCCAGAGAACGAGGCTTTCTGGAAGTCTCACAGTTTGCTTACGAGACCGCGACGGCCGCAGATAGTGCTCCCGAGAATAAGGAATTCCTGATCGGGCTCTCCTCAGCATACGAGCTTCGACGCGACT
>DASYEA010000547.1:0-2732 GCA_036499265.1 Schlesneria sp.
TGAGACATGGCAGCGCTGTGCTCGATCGAGAATTTGTTAGCCCGCGTTACGCTTTAGGCAGCAGTCGCCCCGGTTGAGCCAGGCTGCCTGCAGCGAGACTCAGCGCGAGAACCGTATAGATGCCAAACAACGATCGGTTCGAGAGTCGCTTTTCGAAACCCGGGGTCAGTCGGTTTGGCACGACGTGGTAGTCGGTGACATAAGCGGCGGCCGAGACCAGAGCGCCGCCAAGCAGCGCGCCGGGGATGTCCTTCTTGTCGGCAGCACGACCGCAAAAGATCTCATACACACCGGCCCACGAAGTCACTGCCGCCGCGTTCAGCGCCAAGCCGACGGCTGTGTATTGCCAGGAAGCGTCTGTTTGATGCGCTGCTTGATCGGCCCAGGCGATGTGACTGACCGCATTGATCGGAGCGACTGGATTACCTTCTTCGAGGGCACCACAGATCGATACGGCCAAGGTTGTTGCCGCCGTGGCAGCAGCGCCTGTACAGAGCGTCCGTTCCGCGAGCTGCGAGTAATCAGACATGACATGCTCCTGCAGTGATTCGACAATTTGTCGCGCCAATTTGACTGGTGGCTTAGTGAGTCTCGATCAACTCGGGGCGGATCGAGTGTGTGTATCCGCCGTTCCGCAGCATGATCTCTGACGCCTCTGCCTCACGACCCGGGGCGAAGACGGTGACAATGACATGTCCCGCATGCAGTTCGGCTTCGTAGTATTCGGCATCTTCGTGGGGGATGCCCATGCCGACAAGAATTCCAGCCACGCCAGCGACCGTCGCACCGGCAGCGGCACTGGTGAAAATCACTGCCAATGTTCCACCGGCAATAGCGGGGCCCAGCACGGGCATGATTCCCGCGACAATTCCCAACCCCCAGAGGGCTCCGAGGCTCGCGCCTGTCGCGAGGCCAGCGGCACCGTACTCTGCTGAATGATCAGCGACGATTGTTTCGTGCTCGGGTTCAACCGCAACAACTTCTGATTTGGGGCCAGCGACGCCGACCTGCTCAATGGAAAAGCCGCGATCACGCAATTCCAGAACTGCGGCGCGGGCTTCTTCATCGGTCAGGAAAACATTAACGACGGTACCTCGACGTATCGACATGATTCACTCCTCAGACGGAAAACGATGCGATTGATGACGAGATCAGTCCGCAAACCTCGTACCCATGTCCAGGGTCTGACGACAGCCTTCAGACCGCGAGATTCGCCAGCGTTCCGCGAAAAGCCTGGCCTGAAGTTCTCGAATCTGTCCAGCAATGCGCCGTTGCAGGCCAAGGTGATCGATGACTTGACAGCAGATTCGGATCGACACACGGAGCGGTCTGACCGAGATTGCAGTGGAAGATAGTGGGTTATTTTCAAAAACAGTTGAAACTCTTTGAGCGCTGCAAGTCATGACAGAGTCTCATGATTCGACCTCGTTCAGGAAGCGGGTTCGATCTCCGGTTCAATTCGCTTGAAGAGCAGTGGCACGGCAGTTGCGATCCACATTTCACATCACTCGGACATGCAATCAAGCAGGCATGGTCCTCACCACAACACGAACTAAGGGGACACTCAAATGATCGAAATTATTAACCAAAGCATGCCATTGGCAGCCGCCGGATATTCGCTGGTTTATTTGCTCGCGGGTGGTGGTGTCTTCGGAGCCATCGTCATTTTCTTCGTCGCGAAGATGCTTGGTAAGTAGACGAACAGGCACGTCGCCAACGATTTGATCGCAACGAGATCAGCTTGCTACCGCGGACTGATGAATGTTGCAGGATAAAAACTTTCTCGAAGTGCGTGGCTTTTGATCTGCTGGTGCATTCACGGTTCGCCCTACTGCGAATGCACTTCAGGTTGGTCACGCCTTCGAGAAGTTTTTTTTGATATCGCAAATCTCGCCAGGGAGCCGCAGTCATGCCAGCTCGCTTAGCTTCAGCGCGGAAGTCAGCGCGTCGCGCACGACTGATCTATGTCGACGATTCGACCCCTGGCCTGACGCGGCAGAGGCGCGGTCAGTCGTTCGTCTACTTGAACAAGAATCGTCGCGTCATTCGGGCAACAGAAACGTTGGCGCGAATCGATGCCCTTGTCATTCCGCCTGCGTGGACCGACGTGTGGATCTGTTCAAATCCCAATGGACATCTCCAGGCGACTGGGCGAGATGCGAGAGGTCGAAAGCAATATCGCTATCACGATCGTTGGCGCGAGGTTCGCGATGATAGTAAGTATCGCCGCCTGACTGACTTTGCCGCAGTGCTTCCTTTGATTCGACGACGCGTTCGTGCCGATCTGCGTCGACGTGGGTTGCCGCGTGAAAAGGTGCTAGCAACGATCGTTAAATTGCTTGAGACAACGTTGATCCGCGTCGGCAACGAAGAGTACGCGACGACGAACAAATCGTTTGGCCTGACGACCATGAGAGACCGTCATGCTACTGTCACGGGTACGCAAATCCACTTCGACTTTAAAGGCAAGAGCGGCATCAACCACGCGATCAGCATTCGCAATCCTCAGTTGGCTGCTGTCGTCGGCAAGTGTCAGGATCTGCCCGGTCAGCACTTGTTCCAATACACCGACGAAGACGATGTCGTTCATGAAATCAGTTCGAGCGACGTCAACAAATACCTGCAGGAGATCACTGGCCAGGACTTCACCGCCAAGGATTTTCGCACGTGGGCCGGAACGAAGCTGGCCCTTAAGTCGCTGCAGCAATTGGAGCGAGGCACCTCGACAACTG
>DASYEA010000548.1:0-2024 GCA_036499265.1 Schlesneria sp.
AGCCAGATTGACCGCCGCCGAGTCCTTGTACGCCGAGCCCCTTCCGTTGATCTCAGCATTGGCCGAAGCTGACGCCGTGCTGGCGAAGATCGAAACCGAACTGGCGCGACTACCCACTTTGATACGTGCCGCCGAATCGAAGCGAGAATTTTCTGAACGAGAGTTGGCTGGTAAGTCTCAGGTTAAGGATTCGATTGCGGCGATTTCAATCCAGCGAGTGAAGAGTGATTTAGAGACGGCACGAGCACAAGTTGATGAGCATCTCCAACAGACGAAGTCGCTCGAACGGGAGCGGCAGGCGTTAACAAAGCGTTGCGACGTTCTCAAGCGACAATTGGATATCAAAGTTGACGAAACGCGTCGGTTGTCTGAAGCAAAGGCGCAGCTTCAAGTGACCGAGGCTCAGCTCGAACAAGCGCAAGCTGATCGAGATTCCGCGCTGCTGGCTTTGGAACGAACCGAGATTCGCGCCAAGACTGCGGGGCACGTCCTTTCGCTGATCGCCAAACCAGGCAGTCGGCTGATGGGCATCGACCGCGCCGCAGCTAATGATGCTAGCACCGTCCTGACGATGTACGACCCCGCCTGCTTGCAGATTCGTGCGGATGTTCGACTAGAAAATGTGCCTCGCGTATTGATCGGACAGCGTGTGTTGATCGAAACCGCTGTGTATCCGCGGCCCCTAAAAGGTCGCGTTTTGATGGCGACTGCCATGACGGACATCCAGAAAAATACGCTACAGGTCAAGGTCGCCATTGAAGATCCTCCAGCCGTTCTTAAGCCCGACATGCTGGTACAAACCACGTTCTTGGCTCCGGCTGAGCAATCTCCGAAGACAGCTCAGTTGTCGGTGCAACTTTTGGTTCCTCAAGAGCTCGTTTTGGGCTCCGGTGATGCCGCCACTATCTGGATCGCTGATCAGACGTACGGAATCGCAAGGCGGCGGCGAATTGGCTTGGGATCGGCAACGGCAGACGGTTTAGTGGAAGTGACCGCAGGGTTGAATGTCGGCGACCGCTTGATCGTGGGTGGCCGCGAATCTCTTGTCGATGGAAAGCATATCCGGATCGTCACCAACGATATTACGATCAGCTCGGTCCCTGATTCTGCGAAGTCGGCTCGATCCCCTTGATGCAGTCTGACATCCTTGTCTCACCGCGAAGACCGAATGGAACCAAACATGTCACTGGTCGAAGTCCAGCAAGTTACCAAAGAATACGTCAAAGGGGATCAGACTATTGCCCCGTTGAAAGGCGCGAACTTGCGAATCGAACGTGGGGAATTTGTTTCGCTGATGGGGGCTAGCGGTTCCGGAAAAAGCACAATGTTGAATCTGCTCGCTGGCATCGATCGACCGACGGCAGGGTCAATCCTCGTCGACGGGCAGGAAATCACGCAGTTCTCTCGGACACGCCTCGCGCGGTGGCGAGCAGAGAATGTCGGTTACATTTTTCAGATGCATAATTTAGTCCCGGTTTTGACAGCGTTCGAAAATATCGAACTGCCACTACTACTTCGACCAATGTCTCGGCAAGATCGTGAGCGGCGAGTCAACATCGCGATGGAAGCGGTCGGTATTGCTGATCGCGCGGACCATTTCCCGCGACAATTGTCAGGGGGGCAGGAACAGCGTGTAGGCATCGCACGCGCCATCGTCGCGAACCCAACGATCATTGTCGCCGACGAACCGACAGGCGATCTCGACGCCGAGACAACAGTCGAAATTCTGGAACTGCTCCGACGGCTCAACGTCGAACTCGGGATGACACTGTTGATGGTGACGCACGACCCGCACGCCGCCAGCATCGCATCACGTGGTCTGCGATTAGAGAGGGGATGCTTTGTAGAGACGCAGCGATCATCGGCAACGGCTGAGGTGACGAAGTGAATCTGCTGAGATTTATTCCGTACATCACGAAGACGCTATGGCGACATCGGACGCGGACTTTACTCACCGTCAGTGGGACCGCAGTCGCGATGTTCGTGTTTTCTTTCGTAGGAGCAGTCCAGGAAGGGCTTGATCG
>DASYEA010000549.1:0-4457 GCA_036499265.1 Schlesneria sp.
TGTTCGTCTCGATGTATCATCCCGATTCCTTTCGGGGACAGAGTTCGATCCTTCCTTCTTTGTGGTTATTGAAAGAATGATCGAAACTCCTTGTTACATCGAGACTTCTTTCACACCATGATAAAAGGGTTAACGGCGTAGGGTGCCACGGGTGCCACGGTTTTGGAGTCGTCGACAAAGCCGTGTTGGCTCCGGGGTAAACAGCAAAAGTGAGAGCTTTTCCGTCGACAATGATCGGCAATGGAATAGGACAAAGAGGGAAAGACACGGCCTTGTCGAAGACTCCAAAACCGTGGCACCCACAGGCAACGTTACCGCGAGTTACATCGCAGATCTTTCAAGACCAGCCCATTTCGGAGCAGCCGAAATGGGGCGCGGCTGGCGAGCAGGCCATGGTTCAATCGTGCCGTCGAGTTGAACCGCCTCACCAGTGATGCTGGCTGGGGCGGAATCGGGCCGCGGCTGTTGATGCAATCGAGTATTCCGGATCGGCGCCCCAATCGGAACGCTCAGCGAATTCCACACGCCCGGTGCGGCCATTAATTGAGTCGCGGCGAGACCCGCAATGAACGTGAGGGCTGCAGCGAACCCACTATTCTGCACAATCGGTGAAATCTTCGGCATCCGTGTCTTCATCGCCTGATCCTTCATCCCACTGGCCAATGAGCCCGCGGACTGAATGTGCGCTAGCAAACGATTGAAATTGCATCGGTAACTATCGGATGCCTCGGTTGGCCAGACAGAGGCCAATCCAAGATCGCCTTTCGTTCGTTGCAACTAGAACGTCCGATGCGACCGCTCTGGACGGCACCGGGGCGACAAGCCGGTTGCGCTCGGCAGACTCACTTAGGACGGAACTTTTGTCTTAGACAGGATTTGATTGATCACCATTCGAGCTCGATCGCGACGGCCTTCGTGCAGCACACCTTTGACGACGACACGGTGAGCCAGAACGGGGACTGCCAGACGCTTTACGTCATCGGGAATCACGTAGTTACGTCCTTCGACCAGCGCTAAGGCCTGGGCAGCGCGATACATCGTGATCGCTCCGCGGGTGCTCACACCGAGCTGCAGTTGCTCGTGATCTCGCGTGGCGTGAATGATATCCAGCATGTAGTCGTTGATCGATTCGTCGACTCGAATCGCCCGCGCCGCGCGCTGCAATTGCCGAAGCTGATCGGCCGTGATTGCGGGCTTTAACTTGTCGACGGGCTCTCCGTCACGATGATTCGTCAGCACATTGCGTTCGACATCGCGAGTGGGATAGCCAATCTCCACACACAACATGAATCGATCGAGCTGATTTTCGGGAAGTGGATAGGTTCCCTCAAACTCGTACGGGTTCTGAGTGGCCAGCACGAAGAATGGTTCCGCGAGTGGGTGTGTTTTCCCTTCCACTGAAACCTGTCCTTCGCTCATCGCTTCCAACAGCGCGCTTTGCGTTCGCGGTGTGGTCCGATTGATTTCGTCGGCCAATAGGACATTCGTAAAGATGGGGCCCCGGCGAAATTCGAATTCGCCGAGTGTTGGCAGGAACACACTGGACCCGAGGATATCGCTGGGCAGCATGTCGGGGGTGAATTGCAGGCGTTTGAACTCGCAGTCAACGCTTCTCGCCAAAGCCTTTGCTAGAGACGTCTTGCCAACGCCAGGCGCATCTTCGACCAGCAAATGTCCTTGTGCCAGCAATGCCACGACAGCCAAACGGACGGTTTCCGGCTTACCCAGGATGGCCGAAGTGATATTTCGCTCAAGCCCCTGGATTAACGATTGGTCTTCCGCCACGAATTGCCTCCCGTTGGATTCCCCAAATAAACTACGAGGGGATTATACGACCGCACTACTCCGTTCGCGACGGTACGGGGCGACCGTCGCGAAAGAGCTGAAATTTGAAGAGGGGGGCAGTGACGAGCGAGCCGATCACTTTGTCGCGGTCGATTCGACGATCGCCTGCTCCATCCGCCGGTGATGCTTGAAGTCGTACCTCTCGCCCGCCTTCACAACTTCAAATTCACCACTCCGTTCGGCAGCGTCCTGACTACTGTCGAAGATCGAGACCTTGTTGCGGCCGACGACTTCCAGAGTCGTACCACGCACAATCATGGCCGTCGCTTCATCGATCCCGATCCCCACCAGTTGGGGGTGGACTTTCTTCAGCTCTGTCATGTCGTCCAGACGATCGCGCTGGCCGAAATGTTGATCGATGGCCACTCCGGGCAGAAAGCAGAACCCTCGTTCATATCCTTCTGCCATCATGTCTTCATTCCCCAACGGGTTACCGCGGACAAGGTATTCCCCTTGAATCGTCGCACCTGCGGAGGTTCCACCGATTACGCCCCCACGATGCAAAACTTCGTGGAACAGAGTTTGAATGGGCGTGTCCAAGTAGGCATCAACCAATCTCCACTGGCGACCTCCGGTGAACCAGACGCCTTTTGCTTCTTTCAGCCAGGTTTGCAGATCTGGTTGAGTCAATTCCTGCTTGTCGCGCGCATGCAGTTGGCGCACATTCGACGCTCCGGCATCTTTCAGCCAACCGCAGACTTTCTGCTCTTCGGGTGGCTCATCGCCGAACGCATTCGACACCACAATGATTGGCGAATCTTTGCCGCCAGCAGCTGAGAGGAATTGGTCGACGGCTTCGCGTGGAGTCACTCCGCCCCCGACGATCACCAGTGTCCCTTCCTTTACTTCTGGAATCTGCTTGCCCGCCACTGGGAACTCATGTTTGCTTCTCGCCACGGCGGCTCGACTCAGTTTAATCAGGTCGTCTTTGCTGCCATGAGCGAGCCGGATTTCCGACGCAACCCGTTGTGGGGTGGGTGCCAGACAGACCGTGACATCGGACTCGCCCATGACTTCGACCGAGCGTCCCCGTACGATCAGCGCCGTCGATTCATCGATCCCAATACCGACATGACCTGGGTGAAGCTGCAGTGCTTGCTTCAGTCGTTCTTCTCTGTTTCGCTTACGAAAGTGCTGGTCGACAATGGTGCCTGGCAAAAATCCGAAACCGGTACTCATGACGGGTTCCGTTTTTCCGCCGGCAATCATGGTTGCCGACATGATCGCCGCCCCGGCCGACGTTCCGCCGATTACTCCCCGGCGTCGCAACACCGCATGAAACATCTTTTCTGCATGCGTCCCGAGATAGGCATCGGTCAGCAGGCTTTGATTTCCACCGACGAACCAGATCGCGGTGGCCGCTTCCAATTTCTGACAGAAGGCGGGGTCGTCCGCCTGCGTCCGAGTGGCGGCATGAAAGAAATCGAGGGACATATGTTCCCGAGCTCGCCAGTGGGAATACTTTTCTTCGATCTCTGGCGATCCCGCCGTGATGCTGGCGGTCGTAACCACGACGACTCGTGCCTTCTTGCCACCGCCGAGTTCAAAGAACTTGTCGATGATGGCAGGTGTCAGCACTCCGCCGCCACAGATAAATAGTGTCCCCGGAACGGGTGTCGCCAACTGGGCGGCCAAAGTGGCTTTCGGTCTGACGACTTCTTCGGCTGCGGCTGGCCACGTCGCGGCAAGCAAGCAAGCTGCGACCAACGCTTGCGCCGTCCACCGGCTAGACCTCAAGCGACTCCCGCGAAAAGCGGTGAAGTTAGAAATTGAGTCAGATAACACTGATAATCCGACCATCGCGGTGCGCCTCCAAATTCTCGTTTGAGGAATGCAGCCGCCCACCATCCTGGGGAAGTGGTACGTCCATGTACGCATAAAAATATGTCGGTTCGAAGTGAAGAGCAAGTCAAGTTCCAAAACCAATCCCTCCTCACAATTCTGACATACGTTGCTGGCTCGTCGGGAGATGCGGAATTGTACGCGATTTCGTTACCTGTATTTCCCGCGACAATTCGCCGCATTCATGACAGGTTTTGCCCACCGAGCTGGCAATTTGTGAAAATTTGGCAGCCACTCGCCTCACTTCCACTATTTCTCGCAAAACTCGCAATCTACTGCTGGACGTTGCCCAAGTTGCCTTTTACCATAATTCGTCAAACCACCTAACCGGAATAGTCGGGAGAACCGTTCCGGTCGGGGATTCATGTTGGCGTTGCACTTTCGGGCTGGCCGAAAGCTTGTGGGTCAAAGACGTTACGAAGGGGGAGTTATGAAGAGAGTTGCCTTACTTGTGCTATGCGTGGTAGCGATGGGATCCGCTGCCGACGCAGGCCACTGGCGAAGGGCGCGCTGTTGCGATCCCTGCGCTGGTCAATGCGTCCCGAATCCCAGCTGCGTCAGCGCTCCGGCCTGTGCGCCTGCGACAACCGCATGTGCTCCTGCGATGGTCGAACAGACTATCCTGGAACCGGTGATGACGACCGAAACTCGTAAGATTCAGGTGACAGAGTACAAGCAAGAAGCTCGTACCCGCAGTTACACCGTGAATCGGCTCGTGCCTCGCAACGAAACGCGAACACGTACTGTGGCCTACACAGAGACCGAAAACC
>DASYEA010000550.1:0-3537 GCA_036499265.1 Schlesneria sp.
GAGTTCGCAACGCTCGAATACGATGCCGACGGACCTCATCTGTTCCTCGGTCGCGAAATCGCTGTCGATGATTTGAAGCTGACGGGCGATTCGTGGCAGTTCGAACAACCGCCGTCCGCCAACGTCGGTGTCTTACAATTGAGTTGCCCGCAATGCGGCAGTCCGTTAACGCTGCATGCCCCGGACGAAACGTTACGCGTCTGCTGCCCCAGTTGTAAATCGCTGCTCGATTGTCAGCAGGGCAAGCTGGAATACCTGCAGACCCTGACGATGAAACAGGGCGAGAAACCTTTGATTCCGCTCGGCGCCGTCGGCCATCTCAATGGCGTTGAAGTCACCGTCATAGGGTACCTGGTCCGATACGTCGTGTACGACGGTAAGAAGTATCGCTGGTCTGAATATCTGCTGCACAATCCGAAGATCGGGTTTCGCTGGCTAGTCCTCAGCAATGGTCACTGGAGTTTCGTCGAAGCGATTCCCGTCTCCAGTGTTGTTGAGCAAGCGAACTCGGTCGTCTACGAAGGCGAGACCTTCAAGCTGTTCGATCGCGGGACCGCATTTGTGCAATACGTCGCGGGCGAGTTTTACTGGCGAGTCACCATCGAAGAACAAGTCGCGTCGACCGACTTCATCGCGCCACCGCGGATGATTTCTTATGAGGCCTCTTCCAACGACGCCGGCAGCGAACTGAATATTTCGCTCGGCACCTACTTGCCCAAAGAAGCGGTCGAGGTGGCGTTCGGGGTAAAAGATCTACCTACACCGTGGGGTGTCGGTCCGATTCAGCCTGCCCCTCCGCCTCCCAAAGACATCTACATCATGTGGGGTGTCTTCGTGGTGATTCTAATCTGGCTGAATGTGATGTTTCTCTCCAAACTCGTCACGACGCCTGTCAATCAATTCCATTTCTATGTGGCCCTGGTGATCCTGTCGATCTGGCCGCTGCTGACAATACTCGGTCGCCGACAGTTCGAAGTCGAACGCTGGAAAGAGAGTGATTTCACTCCTTATCGAGGATCTGACGAATGAACCTATCGCCGTCGGCGTGGTATTACCTGGCCTTTTGTCTAATGACCTGTAGTTACTTCACGGCTGCCGCTGTGAACGGCTGGCCCGGCCCGACGTTTGATGACGGCCCGGGCGGCAGTTCGTATTCATCTGGCGGCGGCTACATTGGTGGGTATGGCGGTGGCGGTCGCAGTTCTGGCGGCTTTGGCGGAGGAGGAAAATAGTGTTTGAGATCAACGCATTTTCGCTGATTCCCTTGTTGGCTGACTTTATCGATAACGGCGGCGTTCCCAGTGTCTGGCGGCACCTGCCCGCCGTCATCGTTTATTCGATGGTCGGGGTGCTGGTGCTGGGGGGCTGCTTCTGGATCATGAAGAAGTTAATGCCGTTCTCTCTGCGCAAAGAGATCGAAGAAGACCAGAACACTGCCTTGGCGATCATCATCGGGTCAGTCATCATTGGCATGTCGATCATTATTGCCGCCGCGATCCTGTGATCGCATATTTTCAGTAGGGTCGACATGTCCGCAGGGTCGATGAACCGTGCTCCGCTGGTGCTGCTCTATCTGAACGTGCTGATCATCGCCACGTGCGGGCTGGTCTACGAACTGCTTGCCGGAACGCTCGCCAGCTATTTGCTCGGCGATTCTGTCACGCAGTTCTCCTTGGTGATTGGACTTTATCTCTCGGCGATGGGTGCCGGGGCCTGGGTCTCGCGGTTCGTCGCGGACAAGTCGCTGGCCCGCTGCTTTATCGAAGTGGAACTCGGCGTCGCTTTGGTTGGCGGGTTGTCGGCCCCACTTCTCTTCGCCGCATTCTCGCGAGTGGACATCTTCGGTGTGGTACTGTACGGGTTCGTGTTTGCGATCGGCTCGCTGGTCGGCTTGGAACTGCCGCTGCTGATGCGGTTGTTGAAAGAGCATCTCGATTTCGAAGACCTGGTCTCGCGCGTGCTGGCCTTCGATTACATCGGGGCGCTACTCGCATCGCTGATGTTTCCGATCTTCCTCGTTCCGCGACTCGGCTTGATTCGCACATCGCTACTGTGCGGCCTGCTGAATGTGGTTGTCGGCGTGTGGGGGACGTACTTACTGCGGCCGCTACTCAATCGTCATGGTCTGCTAAGTCTGCGGATTCGTGGCGCTTTGGTGATCTGTCTGTTGCTGATCGCGTTCGTGCAGGCAGAGACGCTCACCAAGCTGTCCGAAGAGGCCGCCCTGGGCCATGCTGTGATTCATGCAGAAACAACGCAGTATCAAAGGCTGGTGCTGACCCGATCTGAACAAGGCTTCCGCCTGTATCTCAACGGCCATCTGCAATTCAATTCGATGGACGAGTATCGCTATCACGAAGCACTCGTTCATCCCGCACTATCGCCGATCAAGTCACCCAGGCACATTCTGGTTCTCGGTGGCGGCGATGGTCTGGCTGTGCGTGAGATCCTGCGATACCCGTCGATCGAATCGGTGACGCTGGTCGATATCGATCCCGGCATGACAACGCTCGCCGATCGGTTCCCACCGCTCGCGGAACTCAGCAAGTCGTCGTTGCGAGACCCCCGAGTTACCGTCATCAACGAAGACGCCTTCATCTGGACCGGGCGAGCGAATGGTCCGAAGTTCGATGCGGTCGTGATCGATTTCCCCGATCCCGGCAATTTTGCCATCGGCAAGCTGTACACAACTCGCTTCTATCGGATGCTGCGAGATCGCCTGAACGACGGTGCGATGATTTCGATTCAATGCACCTCCCCGCTGGTCGCTCCCAAGTCCTACTGGTGCATCGTCAGTACTCTGGAAGCGATCGGCTACCAGGTGCGGCCCTATCACGCTCCCGTCCCCACATTTGGTGAGTGGGGGTTCATCCTCGCCTCGGTAGGGCCCATCCCCGATCGCTTGGCACTCTCCAAAGAACTTACTGGTGTATCTCGATATCTTAATGACGATGTGTTGAACGGCATGTTCGTTTTACCGCACGATCTGCTTCGCGTGAAAACCGACATCAATCAGCTCAACAATCAGGCCCTGGTCCACTACTACGATGAAGAGTGGGGCGTCTGGAAGTGACTGGTTTGAACGTCGCTGATCGCATACTTCGACGTTTCGTGGGGTGCCACGTGCATGGAGGCTTCGGCATGCGCGTGCGATAGGTATAACTTCTCATCAGACAGCGACACTCATTCTCCACAGATGATTGGCCTCTTACATGCGACTAAGCCGTCGAGAACTGATCGCCCTCATGCTGGGGACCCCAGCGCTAGTGGCGGGTTGTTCATCACCTCCCGTGGTTCCTCTTCATGGTGAATTGCTCGGCCAATCGTTCGAAGTCGGGCATCGTCTGCGAGATGGCTTTCGACCACGCCCCGCCGCCGATCAATGGCGAGACGTACAGGTCGCGATAGTTGGCGGCGGCGCAGCGGGCCTGTCAGCGGGTCGTGGATTGCTGCAAGGAGGCTGCGATGACTTCGTCGTGCTCGAATTGGAACCCGTTGCCGGGGGCACATCTCGTTCTGATAAAGCAGGAGACATCG